>JAGDDD010000017.1 GCA_017958225.1 Alphaproteobacteria bacterium | reverse complement strand
TTTGCATTAATGCGTTTTGACATGTTGTTTTCCTTTTTGTCAATAGTTGTTCCGATAGTCTCTGACCAAGATTTCTCTTGCGAGCCGAAGCACAGGAAACCAACACCTGCGTTCACTTTCTCGGAGAATAGGGGCTCATATTAGCAAAAAAATGCTATCCCGTCAAGAGTTTTTTTTGTTTCACTCAATCAGAGCTGATTTACCGACTGGCGGTGCGTTTGGATTTATGCCCGCGCCCGGTCCGTGATTTTTTCACCGGGGTCAATGTTCTGTGTTGGCCAATGTCCTGCATCTTTTTCATTTGCATGTCCATCTTGCCACCTTGTGTCAACGTACTGGCACTCAGGGTCCTTGGTGCGGGGTGTTTGGCACTGATGGCGGTTTTTTCTTGGGTGCGCACCTCGTTTTGCACCTGTTGTAATTCTTTGGCAAAGACATCATTTAAATGACGATAGAGGGTGGTTTGTTCAAAATCACCTTCATAGATAGCGTTTTTGTCAAATTTAAGGCCGGAAAACAAGCATTTACAAGCGATAAATTCACCTGTGGCCTCATTTTTTGTCCATTCAACCGGCAATACCTCGACTGGATAAATCTCTCCCGTGGTAATAACGTCAACAGGAAAGGACGAATCCCACCTGTTGATGTTGCGGCTGGTAGGTGGGCGGTGGCCAAAGGGGTCAGCATCCAGAAAAATCCAACGGCGACCATCCGGCGACATATATTCTGAGTACTTTGTGTGTGCTCGCCCCAATGTGTAGCTGTTGTCTGTGGGTTTCAGTGAGCCGTCTTGTTTATCTATGGCTAATTGTGTGCGGATGGCTTCATCGGGAATGACTTGAGGAAAATGTCCAAAGATATAAATGTTCTGCCCGTCTTCTGTTCTCTGGTCTGTGATACGCATGACGGCAGGCTCATTGGGGAAAAAAGAGGGGCGTACAGCCTGGTATTGTGCGTCGGCATCAGTTCCGGCTTTACCCCCGTTCATGCTCACACAAACCACATGTCCGTTAGAGGAAACTTTTGTGGTCCAACATTCGCATGGAAAAAAGCCCCATGTTAAAGGGACAACATGGGTTCCGATAGGGGCTTTGCCACAGATGGGCTTGTAGTCCGGCAAGCTAAATTCCCCATGATTCTCCGATCGCTTTTGTGCTTTATATGCCACCAGAGCTTCTTTGGCTAGCCTTCTTTGCTTAGCACCGGGAACGGCCAATTCATACAAACTTTGGAAAAAACCCATGATGGCCTCCTCTTGGTTAATCGCTAGGGCGATTGTACGACAGAAGGGGGCCTTTGTCAAGAAAAACTATATTAAAAAGGGCATTATTTCTTACGTGGCTTATCGCTCAAGCGATCTATTTCGCAGTTGATATACCAAATGGCTTTTTTCAAGTCCTCAATCTGCGTGTTTTCGCCCTTCAGGCCGGCACGCCATAGATACTTGATCGCATTGCCGATACAAAAGTTTCTGTATTTGACAACGTCAATACACTCAATACCGCTGGGGTCGCTGTTGTAATGTTTGGGATGATTTACGTTGTCAGCCATAGCATATACTCCTTATTTTCAATACAGGATTCATACTACCAACCCCACCGCCAACGAGTCAAGCGATTTTTCAAATGAATGTGGCTAATCGTGATACACGGGCCATTGGCCAGCAATCAGGTGATCCATGGAATACACATCCTGGTCCATCAAGGTCTGATAAATCCAGTAATTCGCCATAATTCTTTCCACGAATCCGCGCGTTTCCTTAAACGGAATACTCTCAATAAACAACAAGGGGTCCGTATTGTTGGGCATCTTGTTTTTGATTTTAATCAAGCCGCCCGGGCCACTGTTATAGGCAACCGCTACATACAGCAGATTGTTTTGTATGTTGCTGTCTTCCATCAACTCTAAAATATATTGCTGACCCAAAGTGAGGTTGTATTCGGGCTCGTTCATGCGCGAATATTCCCAAGCCAGCCCCAATGATTTGGCGACTTTGCGCGCGGTGCCCGGCATCAGCTGCATCAAGCCAATAGCGCCTACCTTGCTTTTGGCATAGGTATTAAAGCAAGACTCTTGTTTAATAAACGCAAACACCAATGCTTTGTCCAAACGCCAACCGTTTTCGGGCGACCAGTTCGGTGCCGGATAGCGTCCGGAAGTTTCGTCATCCAAAATGCCGGAGATTTCCGTTAAATCTTCGTCAAAACCTTGCTGTTGCGCAATCATCACCAACAGCATTTTTGTTTCTTTGTCGGCACGCAGGAACAAAGCGGCCAATTCTTGTTGCGCTAGGTTTTCCTCGCCGATTTGCTTTAAGGCCGACACACGCTCCAACGCCGGATGTGAAAACGATTCGGTAATTTCATCACTGGGCAACACCGGCTTGCCCCACGTATAGTTCAAATCGCGCCCCAGCACGCGTGTGGCAAGTAAGCCATAGAAAGTTCGCGGATGATTCGCAGCAATTTCCAACAACTGAATACTTTTAGCAAAATTGCCCAGTTTCAAGTGCGCACGACTGGCCCAAAAAGCGCCGGCTGACTGTAACAGGGAGTTCGCGTTGTCGTTGTTGGCGACCTGCTCAAAATAATACACAGATTTGGCCGTCTTGCCCTGACGCCACAAAGACAGGCCCAAAGTCCAATAGCCTAACGGCAGCATATCACCGGAGCGCTTGACCGCTTTTTCGGCCACTTCCATGACTTTGTCATCACGCCCGTCCAGAAAATAGGAAAAGCCCAACGCAATGCGGGCGGCATCATGGTCGCGGCGGCTAAACAAAATCTTAGCCTCTTTACCGTCAATCAACTGACGCGCATTGAGGGTGCGTCCGGCCCGCAGGTGCTTGACAATGTTTTTCATCAACTTGCGCGCGGTCTGTCGCTGATCTTTGGTCTTTAAATAGAAAAAGTCCAGCCCGTCCAGCATATCAATCGGCTCGGCCCGCGACACGACAGAGCAGGTGCCGGCGTTCGGGCTATACACAGCGGTAGGACGTTTGGCCGGCAGGCTCGCTTTTTTTAGTTTGCCCAGCCCATAAATAGAACTGGCTTGCGGTAAATCTGAATAGTTTTTCAGCCAACTTTCAATTTCTTTGGCGCGCGTTTTATAAGTTTTGGAGAGGTATCTTTTGGCCAACACATGCCCCATCAGCGACTTATCCGTCAATTGTTTAATGGCCTGGTCCGCCTGTTTCCAATCTTCCTTGCGTTGTGCGGCAAAAATTGTGCGATAAAGCTGCACATCTTCATTGGACAAGACATCATCGGCGATTACGGGGGTATGCCAAAACAGGCACAACATCAACAGCAAACACAGTTTCTTCATCTTCATTTTACCTTGCGAGCGACCTTTGGCGCGAGGCCGGACGGGCGCATAATTTTTTCTTTACTTTTCGTCAATTCATCATACACTATGAAAAGCAGTCTAATGAAAACCAAATGAAATGTAAAGGGTGAAAATGAAATACTTTTTTTGTGGCTTAGGTGGCGCAGGGATGAGCGCTTTGGCAGTGTGGGCAAAGGCTTTGGGGCATACGGTCCAAGGCTCGGACAGAAATGTGGCGGCCATGCAAACGCCTGCGGGACAAATGTTGGCTCATCACGGTATAGAGATTTTGCAGGAAAAGGCCACGAATATCACCGCTAAAACCAATGTTATGGTGTGCTCGTCGGCGGTGGAACCAACCAAGCCAGAATACCAAAAGGCTGTAAAACTGGGTATCCCCGTAATGAAAAGAGCCGATTTGTTGGTGCAACTGTTCAATGGCTATCAAGGTGTGGCTGTGGGCGGCACGGCCGGCAAAACGACCATTACCGCTATGGTGGGGCATATTCTGCAAGTGACCGGGCGCTCGCCGACTGTTATCAATGGCGGGATGATGCTCAACGATTATGGGCAACCTATGCCGTCGTCTGTGTTGTTGGGAAGCAGCAAAATCTGTGTGGCCGAGGCTGACGAATCGGATGGCTCGATTGTTTTGTATCGGCCGGCGGTGGCGGTCGTGTCCAATATTTCTTTGGATCATCACTCGTTGGAAAAGTTGCAAGAGCTCTTTACAACCTTCGTCAAGCATGCCAAAAAAGGTGTGGTGCTCAATGCTGATTGTTCTTACACAAAGGCCATAGCGCGCGGTTTGAAAAACTGCGTTACCTTTTCGCTCAATCCGAAAAGTCGGGCGACTTTTAAGGCGGACCGCATACAAGAAAGCGCTTTGGGCACATTCTTCACGGTCAACGGGCAACCTTGCTTTTTGCCGCTGTTGGGCAAATATAATGTCGCCAATGCGTTGGCGGCGGTGGCGGCCTGTTCCTTGTTGGGTGTGGGCTTGGAAGAATCTTTGTTGGCTTTGCAAACGTTCAAAGGTATTCATCGTCGTTTGGAGTTTGTCGGCACAAAGGGCGGCGTGCCTGTCGTGGATGACTTCGGCCATAATCCGGCGAAGATTCAAGCCACATTGGAGACCTTACAAACTTATGCCAAGCGCGTGTGGCTGATTTTTCAACCGCATGGTTTCTCGGCCTTGCGCATGCAACGGGTGGCGTTGAAAGAGATGTTTGAAAAGACACTGCGCCCGCAAGATCAACTGCTGTTGTCGGAAGTGTATTTTGCCGGAGGAACGGTCACGAAAGACATTTCCTCGCAAGACTTGGTCCATGATATCAAACCCAAACACAAAGCGGTGTTCTTTTTTGAAAAAAGAGCCGATATGCTTCCTGTGCTCGTCAAGCAAGTGCAACCTGGAGATGTGGTGGCGGTGTTGGGTGCGCGCGATGAGACTTTGTCCGATTTTGCGCATGAGATTTTCCACGCTTTGCCGGAACATAAAGCGCCGGTGGCTCAACCGATGCCTTTGTTGTATATGAGCACCAACTTGCCGAAAACGGTCGGGCTGATTTTGCCGTCAAGCCCGCTGTATAAGCCATTGAATTTGCCTGTGACACAAAAGTTCTTTGCGCGTTTAGGCTATAATGTGGCCTTGTCTCCGGCTATTTTTGCCCATGATCGTTTCTGTGCCGGGCCGGATGCGCAACGCGCGGCTGAGGTCAATGCCATGTTCACCAATCCTAAAATTGATATGGTCATGGCCGTCAAGGGCGGTTATGGCTCTATGCGCATTTTGGATAAACTGAATTATGGCAAGATTAAAAAGCACACAAAGCCCTTCTTCGGGTTTAGTGACACCACCGCTTTGCAAATGGGGTTATATGCCAAGGTCGGTTACCCGTCTTGGTCCGGTATTTGCCCGGGTTGGGACTTTTTAAACGGATCTGTAGATCCTGTCATGCAGGCGTGTTTTGACAATATTTGTCATCATCAAACATTAAGTTATCACTTGCAGCCGTTAGGGGCGGCGCCCAAAAAAGATGTGTCGGGTGTGCTGATTGGTGGCACTTTGTCGGTCTTGTCGGCCTTGGTCGGCACGCCTTATTTCCCGGATTGCAAAGGCAAGATTTTATTCATTGAAGATGTGGGTGAGGAACCTTATAAGGTGGATAAATACCTGCAACAGTTGCGTTTGTCGGGGCTGGATAAGCAACTCAAAGGCCTTATTTTAGGTAGTTTTGTCCGTTGTATTTCGGAAGATGCCGAAGATGGCACAGTGCAACAGGTGTTAGATGAAACAAAAACATGGGGTATCCCTGTGTGGACTTGTGACGCCTATGGCCATACGCCTGCGCGCATTTTATTGCCTGTCGGTGTCAAAGGCACAATTAGCGCGAAAACATCCGACCTTATTTTGAAAGATATTTAACCAGTTGCAGTCGTGTCGGCGGCAAAGATGTGACCTGCTTTTGTAAAAAATAGGCGGTTAGGGTCAATGCGTCTTTAATGTCTTGCGCTGTGGCCGGGGTATCTTTGTATAAAAAGGCGGGCAGGGGCAATAATCTGTCCTTGTAAGGATCGGCTTTTTCTCGGCTGACCGCGCGTCCTGTTTTGGGCGATACAAAGGCCAAATGCTCGGCAGGACCACCTAAGGCACATTTTGATAAATCTAATCCAAAGCCGATGGCCGACAGCAAGGCCACTTCCAATCGGGCGTAGTGCACTAACCAATCTTCATCGTCCAGGTGCGACAAAAAATCTGTCAGTTGCTGATACAATTTGGCTTGATTTTCCCGTTCGGGCAACAATATTTGCATCAGGGCGCACAGGCCGGATAAAGCAGCCAACCTTTGCGGGTCGTTCATATACAAAGCACTTAAAGGCTGCGCGTCTTTGATGGTATAGCGTCCCAAATGTTCGCTGAGCCGGGCTTGCCAAGATACCGTAACAAAAGAGGCCACCATCGGCACATGTCGTGTGGTCGTCAAGCCGACATAACGTCCGTGTTCGGGTGTAAATAGGCTGAGCAACAGGTCCTTTTCGCCAAAGCGCTTGACGGACAACACAAAACCTTGTGTATCAATTTTTTGCATTGAAATCTAGGCCCCATTCCTTGTAACGTTCGGGATCATCAGCCCAATTTTCTTTGACTTTGACCAATAAGAATAAATGAACGGTTTTGCCAAAAGCCTTGGTCATGGCCAAGCGCGCGGCCGAGCCGATTTTCGCTAACATAGCGCCTTTTTTGCCGATAACGATGGCTTTTTGTCCGGTGCGTTCCACAAAAATTGTTTGCTCTATGCGCACAGCCTCGTCACTTTCGCTCCAGCCTGTCGTGGCTACCGCAATCGAATAGGGCAATTCCTGACGCAGCAGATAAAAGATTTTTTCACGCGTGATTTCTGCCGCAAACAAGCGTTGGGGCAAATCAGACACTTGATCTTCGGGATACATAAACGGAGCTGTCGGCATGCGCTTGACAAGCGCTTGTAACAGTTGATCCACATTTTCGCCGGTTTGCGCGCTGATACAAAAGATTTCATCGACCGACGGAATATCTTTCAGGGCGTTGATAAGGGGCAATAACGCCGCCTTTTCAATCAGGTCAATTTTGTTGAGCACAACCAGCGCCGATTTCTCCGGTAATTTTTGCAGGATGGCTTGCGTGTTGTCGTCGATTTTTTGTTGAGCGTCAATGACAACCAAACGCACATCGGCGTCTAACGCTTCATCCCAAGCCGCCGACACCATGGCACGTTCCAAACGCTTGCGCGGCTTAAAGACACCCGGCGTATCGATAAAAATCAATTGCGTGTCGCCATAAACAGCAATACCGCGAATTTTAGAGCGCGTTGTCTGCACTTTGGGAGACACAATGCTGACCTTCTGCCCGACCAAACGATTGAGTAAGGTCGATTTGCCGACATTGGAAGCCCCCAGGAAAGCCACAACTCCGCACCGCGTCATTTGACATATTCCTTCAAAAAGTTTTGCGCTAAAGTCTGTTCTGCCGCCTTTTTAGACGAGCCTTGTGCCGTCATGGCCGGATAACCTTGTATGGTCAATTGAACAGTAAAACAGGGCGCATGGTCTTGGCCGCTGCGTTCCAAAACGGTATAGGTCGGCAGGGGCAATTTTTTCTTCATGGTCCATTCTTGCAGGGCGGTTTTAGGCTCGGCAATCACCGGTGCTTTGGCGGTCAAGCGCTCGCCGAAAAGCGTTTTAACACAGGCCAGGGCTTGTTGGAAAGAACTGTCCAGAAAGATGGCGGCCAGCAAGGCTTCCACCACATCCGACAAAACCGATGCGTTGGCGCGCAGATGGTCGTTACCGGCCAACACATAATCGCCCAAGTGAATATCTTGCGCAATACCAAACAGGCTATCTTGAGAGGCAAGAGCCGCCAACCGCTTAGCCAACATGCCTTCTTTTTCGTTTGGGTATTGCTTTTCCAACAAAAAAGCGATAGAAAGGCCCAGTACACGGTCGCCTAAAAACTCCAAGCGCTCATATTGCGCCGGCTGGTCCCCGTTGGCCAGCGTCAGTGCCCGTTTCATCAGGCCGGTATTGTGAAAGGTATACCCCAGTTTTTCTTGAAGTTCCTGTTGCGCGGTCGCCGAAAGTTTTGTCATATTGTCAGCCCTTTGAATAAACGTTTCCAACGGATAGATTTGTTCCAATTCCAAAAGAACAGGAAAGGAGAGTAACCGTTGTTGGAATAGAAGATAAAGCGCGCTTTGCCCACCAGATTTTCAAAAGGCACCACACCGACGGAAAGGGCGCGACTGTCTTTGGAATTGTCGCGATTATCGCCCATGGCAAAGAAGGTGCCTTCCGGAACGGTAATCAGCCCCGTATCATCCAGCGGTTGAGAATCGTTGAGCTCTAAAATCTGATGTTTTTTGCCTTCGGGCAGTGTTTCTTCATACATAACCAAGGTATTTGTTCGGCCGGATGAGGTGTCTTGATACAGGCCCAGCATCTTGCGTTCTATCAGTTGCCCGTTGATATACAGACGCCCCTTTTTCATTTGCACGGTCTCGCCGGGTAAGGCCATCACGCGCTTGATATAATCAGTGCTGTTGTCTTCCGGATTTTTGAAAACAACAATATCACCGCGTTGTGGGGCACGCTCTAAAATGCGTCCGCTAAAGGGCGGAAAACTTAAAGGGAAAGAGTGCCGGGAATACCCATAGTCCCACTTGGTAACGAATAAATAATCGCCGACAAGCAACTCGGGCACCATCGACCCTGAGGGAATATGAAATGGCTCCATAAACAGGCTGCGAATAATAATAGCAATAACCGCGGCCCATAAAAGGTCCTTCAGATTGCGCACGAACCAGTTTTGTTTCACTTTTGATTTGTCTTTCTTCAACATATCGGGTATAATACCCAAAACAAAAACAAATAGCAATAGGCTTTCGTTATGACAGCATTTAAGATTTTTAACACAAGCGGCAAGGCCGGGCGCGGCCAGGTTACCACAGCGCATGGCACCTTTCAGACGCCGGCCTTTATGCCTGTCGGCACAGCCGGCACGGTCAAGGCGATGTTCACTAAAGATGTAGAGGCGACCGGCGCCGAGATTTTGCTGGGCAATACCTATCATTTGATGTTGCGGCCGACGGCGGATCGTATTGAAAAGTTCGGAGGCCTGCACAAGTTTATGAATTGGTCGCACAGCATCTTGACCGATTCGGGTGGCTTTCAGGTGATGAGCCTGTCCAAACTGCGCAAAATTACGGAAGAGGGCGTGAAGTTTCAATCGCATTTAGACGGCTCAACGCATATGCTGTCGCCGGAAACATCGATTCGTATTCAGCATCAATTGGGTGCAGATATTTCCATGGCCTTTGACCAGTGTATCGCTTTGCCGGCGCCGGAAAAGGCGGTGCGTAAATCAACAGAGTTGTCCATGCGTTGGGCAGAACGTTCACGCGCGGCCTTTAAAAAACGTGACGGTTATGGCCTGTTCGGTATTATGCAGGGCGGAACGAATTACGATTTGCGCGCTTTTTCGGCTCAAGAGTTGGTTAAGATAGGCTTTGAAGGATATGCTATCGGCGGTTTGGCAGTGGGCGAAGGGCAAGAAGAAATGTTCCGCGTGCTGGATTATGCGCCGGATATGTTGCCCGCCGATAAACCGCGCTATTTGATGGGCGTCGGTAAGCCGTCGGATATTGTCGGCTCTGTGTTGCGCGGTGTCGATATGTTCGATTGCGTGATGCCTTCACGCGCCGGTCGCACAGCGTTGGCCTTTACACGACAAGGCACATTGAATCTGCGCAATGCTTGTTTCCAAGAGGACACAGCCCCCCTGGATGAACAATGTCATTGTCCGGCCTGTCAGCATTATACCCGCGCTTATCTACATCATCTGTTCCGTGCGGGCGAGATTTTGGGCGCCATGCTGCTGACTTACCACAATATTTATTTTTATCAGGACTTGATGAGAGATATTCGCCAAGCCATTGAGGCCGGCACTTACGAGGACTTTGCGGCCGAATTCTTTGAAAAAGTCAAACAACAAAAGCGACCCCTGTAATGACAAGAGAATCTTACGGCTTACAATCTGTTGGTGTCTATATAGACCAGGCAACGCGCACCTTGCTGGGCAAAAGGGGCTTCTGGAACGCGGATATCATCGCGCATTGGGATGAGATTGTGGGGCAGGAACTGTCGCAAGGGATTCGTCCGGACAAAATTACCTATCCCAAAGGCAAAGGCGGTGTCGTGCATTTACGAGTCGCCGGCGGTGCGTTTGCGGTGATGGCTGAACACAAAAAGCGCGAGATTTTGGACAGGCTGAATACCTTTGTTGGCAGTCAGGCCTTTGAAGATATCAAAATGACGCAGGGCGCGAATCTGCATCCGAAAAAAGAAGAGGCGCAACCGGTCAAAAAAGCAATCACGCCGGAACAGGAAAAAGAATTGGAGCGCATATTGGCCCATATCAGAGATCCTCAACTGAAAGAGGCACTTTTTGCTTATGGAAAAGCTCTTTGGTCAAAATAAACTTGCATTTTTTTCAAAAATCATGTAAACAATAAGGCATTGAAAACAACAAGAAAGGGTTTATCTGATGAAAGCATTGATAGCACTGATTTGTTTAGCATTGGCCGTATGGTATTTAATTACGGTCAATTCGTCTCATGCACCTATGCCCGGTTTGCCGGAGGCTGTGCCTATGGACGGGCCACGTCCTTTGTCGCCTGATGTGTATGAGCAATCGTCAGCGACAGGTCGCGGTATGCGTTTTTTTGTTAAAGACGCCGTGGCCGGAGAAACACAGGTCAAAAACGACAAAGCTGCCGTGCGGTCTTTGGGTATAGAGAGTGCGCCCGTTACCATGTATGTGTTCACTTCCTTGACTTGCTATCATTGCGCCGACTACCACACACGCATTTTGCCTCAAATCATTAAAAAGTATGTCAATAAGAATCGGGTGCGTTTGATTTATGTTGATTTTCCGTTGGATTCGAAATCTATGCTGGGTGCGATTTTGGCGCATTGCTTAAAGCCGGCACAGTATTTGCCCTTTATCGATCAGTTGTTTGCCGAACGTGATAAGTGGATCAATCAGCCGAAAGTGCAAGATGTGTTGGCAACCTATGCGCAACAAAAAGGCTTGACCTTACAGCAAACACGTGCGTGTATGGCGGATAAGGGCTTACAGCAATCAATCAATCAAACACAACAGTTTTATGCCACGACTTACCAGGTGGAAGCGACTCCGACGACAGTTTTGGAATCTAAAAAAGGACAGAAAAAGGTTGTGGGCGCTGATTTAGAGACTATCGAAAAAGAAATCAAGTCATTATTATAAAGAAAGGCAAGAAAATGCAGACAGTAAAACCGGGGGATATTTACGTAAAGAACGATCGCGTCGAATCGTTTTTTAAGGTCGATAAAGTTTTGGAAGATATGTGCCCAGCACCCCACGTGCGCTTGGTGGAGCAAGGCGGCAATTTCCGCACAATAACGGTGGCTTTGGCGGTGTTGTTGGATGAAAAGTTCTGGCATCGTCAGGAAGAGGCTGTTCCGCAACTTCCCGCGTGGGAGTAAAAAAGCCTTGACAAAAGGCGATAAATGATTGAAAATGATTTCAATCGGATGCGCTGCCGTTTTGGTGCATACAAGTTTTAACCTGTTTAGGAGAAAAAAATGAGACACTTATTTGTTATATTAGCTTTTGTTTTAATGACCAGTTTAGCGTTTGTGGCCGCCCCTTCAGTTGCTTGGGCTGATAGTAATAATCAACAACAACAAAATAAGGGGGATAAGGATAACAAAACAACCCAGCCCGGCGATGGTGTGCAATTCTTTAGCGCGGCACAAACCAAAGCGACAGATATTTTCAGAAGAACAAAGACAATCATTTATATTGTCGGTGCTTTTGGTTTAATGGTTTTGGCTGTGGGTGCTATCTTTGGTAAAATGGCATGGAAAACCTTGGCTTATTTGGCTTTAGGTTTGTTGCTGTTGGTAGGTGCCGGTGGTATCATTACTTACCTGGTTGGAACAGGTGATTTTGCCAGCAGTGAACAATTGAACGATACCTTGATGCCCAATTAATGACGTGTCGGGTTAATTGTTGATAAGGAGAACTGCAATGAGGCACTTATTTGTTATATTAGCACTCGTTTTCATGACGGCTTTGACTTTTGTGGCTATGCCGTCCATAGCATGGGCTTATGAAAGTGAAGATGAAGCCTTCAAAGATTTGGGGTTGGACGGTGATGATGACGATAGTTCTACGACAACATCCGGCGGTAATGTGCAGTTTTTTACGGCCGCCCAAATTAAAGCAGAAAAAATCTTCCGTAATACAAAAAGTCTGATTTATATCGTTGCTGCGTTCGGTATTATGGTTTTGGCTGTGGGTGCTATCTTCGGCAAAATGGCATGGAAAACTTTTGCTTACTTAGCCATCGGTCTGCTGATCTTGACGGGCGCAGGCGGTATCATAGAGTATTTGACCAACCCTCAAGATATGGATAGCATGGTGTGGGTCGGCGATACGCTATAGGTTTGCCCATCAAAATCAAACAACAAAAAGGCCTGGTGACAGGCCTTTTTTTGTGGTTAGGCCCGATAGATTGAAATATTTTTTTAAAAAATATAAAAAAAGTCTTGACAATATCCCTTTAATGATTAAAAATGTAAGCAACTGGATGTGCTCTGAGGCCGATTGTCAATGGGTGCATGCAAATTGTTCAACCTGTTTTGGAGAAAAAAATGAAAAGATTACTGAGTATTTTAAGCTTGGCTTTATTGGTGGCAGTCGTTTTCTGCGCCGGCGATGCGTTGGCTGTGAACGACACATTCTTCCAAAAAGCACGTGAAAAAGCATCTGATGTGTTCAAAAACACAAAGACAATCATCTACATTGTCGGTGCTTTCGGCTTGATGGTGTTGGCTGTCGGCGCCATCTTCGGTAAGATGGCTTGGAAAACTTTTGCTTACTTGGCGATTGGTTTGCTGATCTTGGTCGGCGCCGGTGCCATCGTTGACTACTTCGTCGCCGATACAACTTATGGTGACTTGGAAGGCAACTTGGCCGATACATTGTCAAGAGTCTAATAGTTTTCTCTTGAATTTAGAAAAGAGGCTTGTTCGCAAGCCTCTTTTTTTTATCCGTCTTGACAAAGAGTGAGCCGGGTGATACTTTGGGAGCAAAAGAGGCTAAGATGTCAAAACAAATTCGTGCTTATTCCGTATCTGAAGAATGTTGGCAGGCCGGCGTTCATGGCCTGGGCATTTTGTTGAGTATTTCCGCGTTGGTGATTTTGGTCGTTTTGTCGGCTATATATAATAATGCGTGGGCGGTGGTGTCCTCGGCCATCTTTGGCGCGTCTTTGATCTGGATGTACTCGGCTTCTACCCTTTATCATGCCATATTTAATACCTCGGCTAAAAAAGTGCTAAAGAAAATTGACCATATTGCTATTTATTATCTGATAGCCGGTTCTTATACGCCCTTTCTGCTGACAACTTTACGTGGCCCGGTCGGTTGGACGATGTTCGGCATTATTTGGGCGTTGGCTGTTACAGGAACGGTGCTGAAAATCCTTTTGCCACCCTCGGGGACAAAAGTGTGGTCCATCGGATTGTACTTGGGGATGGGTTGGCTGGTTGTCGTTGCCTGTGATCGCTTGGTTAGGACTTTATCGCCGACAGCCTTGTGGTTTTTGGCGTTGGGTGGCGTTCTCTATACCTTGGGCATCATCTTTTATGTTTGGAAGAGTAAGCCTTATACGCATGTTATATGGCACACCTTTGTTCTGGCGGGCAGTGTGATGCATTTCTTTGCGGTGCTGTATGGTTGTGTTCTTCCATAAAAACCTATATAACAGAGGATTAGAGAGCCTGTTTTCAATAAATATGCAAAAAAATAAAAAAAACTCTTGCATTTTTAATTTTCTCTGATATAATGACCCGACTAGTAATAATTTCTGGGAG
>JAGDDD010000016.1 GCA_017958225.1 Alphaproteobacteria bacterium | reverse complement strand
GACGAGTTGATGTCGCCGGCGTCCATGAGCAAATTGATGACGGCCTATATGATTTTTGAAAAGTTACAGGCGGGTAAGGTATCGGAAAATGATACTTTTTTGGTTAGCGAAAATGCCTGGCGCAAAGGTGGCGGTAAAAGTGGCAGCTCTACGATGTTTTTATCTCCGTCCAGCCGTGTGGCGGTCAAGGACCTGTTGAAAGGTATTATTGTTCAATCAGGTAATGATGCGTGTATTACCGTGGCGGAAAATCTGTCCGGTTCCGAAGAAAATTTTGCAGCAGAAATGACAATTAAAGCGCGTGAATTAGGTTTGGAAAAGAGCACTTTTAAAAATGCGACAGGATGGCCTGATCCGGAGCACAAAATGACAGCGCGTGAGTTGGCTAAATTGGCGCAATTGCTCATCAAGAACTTTCCGGAATATTATCCGTTGTATTCTGAAAAATCGTTCCGCTATAACAAAATTACCCAAGGTAACCGCAATCCTTTGTTATACAGTATGCCTGGACAAGCAGATGGCTTAAAGACCGGCCATACGGAACAGTCAGGTTTTGGTTTGGTCGGCTCGGCCAAAAGTATGGATGTACGGCGTCGTTTGTTGTTGGTCGTCAATGGCTTGAAATCTATGAAGGAAAGGGGAGAGGAAGCCAAAAAATTGATGGATTGGGGCTTTAGAGAGTTTGACAACTATCGCTTGTTCCCTGATAAAGATATCATAGCGCAAGCCCCTGTTTTCTTGGGCAAATCGGAAACCGTGGGCTTAAAGTTAGCGCAACCTGTCCAAGTGACAATGAAAAGACTGGATAAGATAGGCTCGTCCGTTGTGTTGAGTTATCAAACACCGGTTGTGGCGCCTGTGGCCGCGGGTGATGAGTTGGGCTCTGTGCAAATTTTAACCAAGGACGGCAAGGTGGTGGCGACTTATCCGGTTGTAGCCGCGCAAACAATTGAGCGTGCCGGCTATTTTGCCAAATTGAAAATGGCTTTTGTCTATTTGTATCAAAAGGTATTCGGTTCGTGAGCGCTTCCCAAACTTTTCAGCAGTTACAGGAAATCTATAAGAACGGAAAGTTGGCCGGCTCCTGGCTGATTTGTGGCGAAAAGGGCGTGGGAAAGCACACGGCGGTGCGCCAATTTATTCATTTTTTAATGGGAACCGATGAGAGCGTTGCCTTTCATCCGGATGTCAAGTGGGTAACGCGCGATTATACGGACAAAGAAAAGAAAGACATTATCAAAACATTACAAGAGGGGCGGGCGCTGGACGAACAGGCTGATCGCGCACGCAAAGCGGAAATTACTGTTGAGGACATAGCGCAAGGCTTGATGTTCCTGGGGCTGACTTCAGCGCAAAATCAGTGGCGTGTGTTGGTCATAGATACCGCCGAAGATATGAACACCAATGCGGCGAACTCTTTGTTAAAGCGCTTAGAAGAGCCGACACCGCAAACCGTGATTTTCCTTATTTCTCATAACAAAGGCAAATTGTTGCCGACGATTCGTTCGCGTTGCCGCACTTTAACGGTCGCTCCGGCCTCTGATAAAGAAATTGTAGATTTTCTCAATACGTTTGATTTGTCCTTTGACGATAAGGCTTTTGTGGTGCGCTTGGCTAACGGCTCGTTTGGGTTGGCGCAAGATTTGGCCACCTGTGATGCGCCGGCTCTATATTCGGAAATGGCCGATTTATTGGTGGCGCAGCCCTTTAATGATGCGGATGTCATCTCTTTTTGTTCGCGGATGTTAGCCGATGAGACTAAGACGACGGTCTTGCAAACCCTGGTCAGTCATTATTTTGCCGAACATTTGCCACAGGCGCAACAGCCACGTGCCTGGCTTGATTTATGGGATAATTTCCAAAGCACACAACGGGATATTGTGAACTTAAACCTGGAAAAGAAGGATGTGTTTGTTGACTTCTTCTGTCAACTGGGGAGATTGCGGTGATTATTGATTCGCACTGTCATTTAGATTCTTGCCAAGGCTCCACAGATGAAATCGTGCAAAGGGCGACCGAACGCGGTGTTGGTAAGATCTTGACGGTTGCCACGGACCTGTCGGCAGAATATCAGGCCATGCTTTCCTTGATTGACCAGTATCCGTCTGTGTATGGGGCTTGCGGCTTTCATCCGGACACTTTGCCGCACCCGTTGCCCAGCGTAGAGTTGATGCGTCCTTACTATCAACATAAGAAAATACTGGCGGTTGGCGAAATCGGTCTGGATTATCACGGCGCTGATTTTGATAAAGATTTTCAGCATAAAGGCTTTGCTTTGCAGTTACAGTTGGCGCAGGAACTTGATTTGCCTGTGATTATTCATACGCGTGATGCGGCCGAAGATACGGTCAAGATTATAGAGCATGCGATGAAGGCCAAGCCTTTGCGCGGTGTGATTCATTGTTTGCCATCCTCGGTTTATATTGCGCAAAAGGCGATAGAGTGGGGCTTTTATCTGTCTTTGTCGGGGGTGCTGACCTTTAAAAATGCAGATAAATTGCGGGAGATAGCCAAAGGGCTGCCGTTGGATAGGTTGTTGGTGGAGACGGATTCGCCTTACTTGGCGCCTGTGCCACACCGCGGCCACCCCAACGAGCCAGCCTTTGTTGTGGACACTTTCCAGTGCTTGGCCGAGTTAAAAAATTGCGATACACAAACATTAGAAACTACATTAGAAAGAAACTTTAACACTTTGTTTTTTAAGGAAAAGACATGAAAGTAACTATTTTAGGATGTGGCCCGAGTTATGGTATTCCCAATGTGGGTTCCGGCTTTGGACAATGCGATCCCAAAGAGCCTAAAAACACGCGTTCTCGCAGCAGTATTTTCGTTGAAAACAAGGACACAGCGCTGTTGATTGACACCTCGCCCGATTTGCGCCAGCAGTTGCTTTCGGCTCAAATCCGGCATATTGACGCAGTTTTATGGACGCATGTGCATGCGGATCATACCGCGGGCATAGATGATTTACGCGCGTTTTCCTTTATTGGCGGGCCCGGCACAGTGTTAGACGGTTATTTGGCTGATGAGGATAAAGAGGAGTTTTCCAGGCGGTTTGCCTATTATATTCAGCAAATGCCTTGCTCCAAGGCCCAACCTTTGCTTAATTTACATACTTTAACGCCCGGTAAGGCGCAGAAAATAAAGAATCTGGATGTCTTGCCGATTCTCCAGGAACATGGCACGCGGCAGAGTTTAGGCTTTCGTGTCGGCGATTTTGCCTACAGCACCGACTTTAACCATATTTCAGAAGAGGGTTTGGCGCTGTTGAAAGGCGTGCGCGTGTGGGTCGTGGCGTGCCAGGCGGTATCTGTGACCGGCCACAAGCACTTGGGTCTGGATGATATTTTGGCGCTGATAGAACGTATCAAGCCGGAAAGGGCGTATTTGACGCATATGGGCATGTCTATGGACTATCAGACTTTACTGTCCAAATTGCCACCTTACGTGCGCCCGGCCTATGACGGATTAGTGATAGATATATAAGGAGTGAGCAATGGATATTATTATGGATTGGCCGCAAAAGTTAGCAGAAACCCAATATAAGATTCGCGCCTATGGCGATGAAATACCGCTGACAAGCCCTGTTTGGCAAGATTTAAAGGATCTGCCGCCCGTGGAGAAACTGTCGGACGACAATCGGTTTTTGATTGGTAACCCGTCTGACGACTTTAACAGAGGCTTGGAATATCTGGGTGATTGCCTGTGTGCTCACGATGTGAAAGATGATGGTTGGCCTGAGGCGTGGCAGATAATGAGGACTTTGTCCGATCATGGCTATCCAATGGCGTCCTTACAATGTGCGCAGGTATCTTTGGCCTTTGTGGGCGAACATCCCGAAATGTTGCCTTGGATGGATTATTACGCCGCGCAGGCCAAAAACAGCCCTTGTGCGTCCGAAGAGATGAAAAACTATGTGGATATGCACCAACGTTTCTATGACAGTGCCTTTAATCATAACTTTCCGGATCTTAACAAGCCGGACACAGTCAAGCAATTTACGCTTGATGACGCGGACAGAGCAGGGGTAGCCATAGACGCCTTGATGGTTTTTGCCAAGCAAAAGAGTGATCCTTGCGCCTATAAGCGCCTGCAAACTCTTTGTGAGCGAGGCTACAAAGCAGCAGAGCAGGCGTTACATACCTTGCAGGGTGTGCGTGTCATCTCCAAACAGGATGCCCAAGCACCCGATAACCAACCTCAACACGAATAATATATCTGTATCGCAGGCCTGTGCTAAAGAATATCTTGGAGTGGTATGCGAATTGTTGTATTCTTTTTCTCGTTATTCTAATAATAGAATATATTATTAACACATAAGAGAGGGAAAACAATGTTGTTATGTAAAAATGTCGTTGTGAATGGTCGTAGGACCAGTATGCGCCTGGACAAAGAAACCTGGACAGCGCTGTCGGATATCTGCCGG
>JAGDDD010000015.1 GCA_017958225.1 Alphaproteobacteria bacterium | reverse complement strand
GAATGTGTCGTTGCCTCGGCCATAGCCGCTCCGGAGAAGGCTAAACCAGCCACAAGGGCAACTGTTGATAAAAGATATTTCTTCATTTTATAACTCCTTTTTATTGATGAAGTATATACAACACCTGTCAATTAGACTGCCGGAAGGCTTTTGTCTATATGCCGCATCCCCAAAACGCAAAAAATAATAGTATGGTATATCGGCGGGCATAATCGCAGATGTTTTTTCTTTTTTCTTGACTTTGTGGCGATGATTTTATACTCTGAAAAAAAGAACAGTAACAGGAGGGCACAAATATGCGCAATGAAGACATCTTATCCGGTATGCTCAGCAACGAAGAAGGCTTTCTTTGGCAAGTCACCGGTTCAATCGCCGATTGGAAGTATAATCCGTTGTTTTTGCTTTTGACGGTTTTGACCTTTGGCTTGTTCTTGATTGGCTTGCATTATTATCGGACCTATAATTATTATGTGCTGACGACAACGCGCCTGATTATTATTTCCGGTATTTTAGGGCGCAAGGTGGATGAAATTGAACTGTTCCGTGTGATTGACAGCAGCGTCAATCAAAGTTTCGTCGATAGATGCGTGCATCTGGGCGATATCAATGTGATTTCCACAGATAAAACCGGTGCGGTTGTGATGCGCAAAATCGAAGATCCTTACCGCGTACGTGATGCTTTACGCGCCGCCTACAGAGAAGCGCGTTCTCAACGCGGAACGGTTGTTTTGGAGCAATCTTAATTCAATTGCATGTAATAGGTTATGTCCGGCGCTGCGGTGACAGACGCGGGCTTGTTTCTCCATAACTTGACGGTCAAAGAGGCCGGGAAGCTTTCGATTTGGAACAATTGCCCTTCGGGGAGTGTGCCTGTTCCGTTGCAGCCGCCTGTTTCGCCGCATGTGCCTTCTACCTTGATTTCATCCACAATAGCCGCCGGCGCGACAGCGATATTGCTTTCGGCCAGGAAACGGACATTTTTGGACGCGCTGACATAGGCGTAATCATACCCAAAGTCGCGGGCATTGATGAAATTGAGCGCAAAAGTATGCGTGACATTGTATTTTTGGAAAGGCCGGAGATACGGCGATACACTGTATTTGACGACCATGGACCGATCATCTGTATTGACCAGCAAGGAGGTCGGTTTCGGATATTGGTTGCCACAGTTATATTCGGGGATGACTAACGGTTGTGTGTCAATGCCGACAAATAAGAAGGGGTTGTTGATGAAATGACTGTCCTTGGCAAAACCTTCCACACTTTTCGAGCCGGCGCCATAGCAGTTGATACCTTTCATGCCCCACCAGGCTTTCCCGTCAATCAGTTGGCCGAAAACATCCGGAGAGGGGACATATTCATCGCCGAACAAAGAGGGGTATCTTTGCACTGTTTTAATGCGTTGTGCCAAAATACGATCCGCATTTTTGTGGTTGTAATCTGATGGCGCATTGAGTTGTATGGCTACTCTGGGCGCGGCCAAGGCGGATGTGGATGCTAATAAAAAGGCAATGAGTAAAGTTTTTGTTTTCATGATAAATCCCCTTTCTTTTTTGTATCTTATAAGAAAATAATTTAAAAGGCAAATGATTTTTATGTGGGCGCTGACAAGGCTAATCTACATAGCCATAGTCCCATCCGGAGCCGCAGAAAAGTTTGTCGGCGATTTTTTCATACAGACAGGGTTTGTCGTCCGGGCTGAGAACGGGCAGGAAATACGCTTTTAACGCACCATCCATGGTCACTTGCATTTCGTGGATACGAATAACGGGGCCTGTCAATACGCGCGCGCCGGGCAGAGAAAAATCTCTTGACATTGTTATTATTTGTTGTATCATCTGACAATTATTCTAATAATAGAATATATTATTAACACATAAGAGAGGGAAAACAATGTTGTTATGTAAAAATGTCGTTGTGAATGGTCGTAGGACCAGTATGCGCCTGGACAAAGAAACCTGGACAGCGCTGTCGGATATCTGCCGG
>JAGDDD010000014.1 GCA_017958225.1 Alphaproteobacteria bacterium | reverse complement strand
CTCAATCCATGAAGCTTTCAGTTACAGATGGGATCGCGCCATCTATTTCTTGCTGTTTGCCGGCATTTTTGATGGTCTGGATGGACGCGTGGCGCGCTTTTTCAACGCTTCTTCCAAATTTGGTGCCGAATTGGATTCGTTGTCGGATTTCATTTCGTTCGGTGTTGCCCCCGGCATTATTTTGTATTTCTGGGGTGCTCCTTCTATTTCTTGGGCTCTGGTCTTGTTCTTGGCGATGTGCTGTGCGTTCCGTTTGGCACGCTTTAACACTATGTTGGATAAAGAGTTACCTTCAAAAGCCTGGACACATTTCTTTACCGGTTTGCCGGCGCCCGGTGGTGCCTATATGGCGGTCATGCCCTTGATTTTCTGGTTGGCTTTCCCCAGGACACAAGATTTATTCAGATCTCCGCTGATTGTGTCATGCTTTATGTTGGCCAGCGCCATCTTGATGGCCAGTCGTGTGCCGACGCCATCTCTTAAGAAATTGCATATTTCCAAAGCAAAGGCCGGCGTTATTCAAGTGGTGTTCTTTGCGATGTTGGCATTTTTGTTGGCTAAACCGTTCTTATGTTTAAGTCTGGTTGCCTATATATACTTATTGTCCATTATTTTAGGGTTGTTCTATTTCCGTTCTATGAAAAAACACTCTTAAGGGGGATGAGTTTATGCGTTGGTTTTGGGCGTTGCTGTTGGTGTCATTATGGGGGAGTGTCGGACAAGCGGCAGAGCCTAAACCTTTGCAGTTTGCCACCACTGCGCCACGCGTAGAAGTTGTATCTGCCGCCTCTCAAGAGACTGCTAAAGCGACCGAGACAAAACCGGTGCGTACGGCTATTGGCTCTATGGGCGCCCTGAACAATCCGCAAATTGTCGGGTTGCTTGTTTCTACGGTCAAGGCTAAAACGAACAGAATTGAGCGCGACCAAAAAGCCTATTTGGATGAGGTTGAGCGACAAGGGGGTATGCGTGCCCGTAAGGAAGCCGACGAGAAACTGTCCCGTTATCAGTTGTTGGGATTAGACGAGCAGGGATTAGACTATCGGACCTATATCAACACGGTAAATGCAGAGCCTAAAAAAGCCGCTCAGGACCTGTTAGATCGTGTGGATGCGACCCGACCTGACGATTTGGCTCAAGAAGATTATGATGCGTTATCGGCCATGGCAGAAGCACATTTTATGCTGACGACGGGCATGTCTTCACAAGAGTGGATGATGATGTTGCTCAATGAATCCGACAAACCTGTTGTGCAAGGAGAACGTTTTTGGACACTATAAATCTGCCTTTGATTGTGGTGTGTGTTAGGCCTCAATTAGCAGAGAATATAGGCATGGTTGCGCGTGCCATGATGAATTGCGGTGTGCGCACATTGCGTCTGGTTCAACCAAAAGCTAATCATTTGGCGCAAGAAGCCTTAGCTGCCTCTTGCGGTGCTGATGAGATTTTACAATCGGCCCGGGTATATAATTCTCTGCAAGAAGCCATTGCGGATACGCAATTTGTTTGCGCAACAACCGCGCGTTTGCGTGATATGGTCAAGCCTGTTATGACGGCCGAGCAGGCAGCGGTCGCGTTGGTTGAAAAAGAGCAGGGCGGGCAAAAATGTGCTTTATTGTTCGGTTGTGAGCGCACAGGGCTTGAAAATGATGAGTTGGCGTGTGCCGATATGTTATTGACCGTGCCTTTAAATCCGCAACATACATCCTTGAACTTGGCACAAAGTGTCTTGTTGGTGTGTTATGAGTATTTAAAAGCATCCAACAAGGCGTCGTTGTCGGCCAAAATAACACCGCCGGCCAGCAAGCAGGAATTGACGGCGTTTCTGCACCATCTGGATGAGGTTTTGGAAGCGCAAAACTATTACCGAGTTTATACGAAAAAGCCAAGGATGAAGCGCAACCTGGAGAATATTTTTATTCGGGCGGAATTGACCTCACAGGAAATACGGACGCTTTACGGAGTATTACAGGCGCTTTTAGATAAAAAAGACTTGCATTTTGATTGAAAATTTTATATACATTGAATAGTCGCCGCTGTAACTCAGTTGGTAGAGTAACTGATTCGTAATCAGTAAGTCGCGTGTTCGAGTCACGCCAGCGGCACCATTTTCAATCACAGGCGGCAAGTAGGGCACCCACATAATGCGAAAGTTTCTTTGTTTATGTATGATCTGTCTTTGGGGGACTTGTGCTTGCGCTCATGAAGATTTTGATACCTGGAAACAGAACTTTCAACAAGAGGCCTTAAAACAGGGGATCTCGCAAGAGACGCTGGATACTTATATGCCTCTTATGCAGCACCAGCCGGACATTATTCGTCTGGATCAGCACCAGCCCGAATTCAAACAGTCATTGTGTCAGTATTTGCGCGCCCGCTTGTCCGAAACGCGCCTGAAAAAAGTGCCTGGCGTTTATGAAGAGCACAGAAAGACCTTTCAACGCGTAGAAAGCACATACCATGTGCCGGCGCACTATTTGCTGGCTTTTTGGGGTTTGGAAACCAATTTTGGCGCGACGAAAGGCAATTTTCATCTGTTATCGTCTTTAGCCACCTTGGCCTATGATACCCGGCGTCCCACCTTTTTCAAAAAGCAGTTGATTGCCCTGTTGCGCATCTTGCAGGAAGAAAAAATAGAGCCACCTAAAGGGTCTTGGGCCGGTGCTTTCGGTCATTTCCAATTTATGCCGACGACCTTTTTGTCGTATGCGGTTGATTTTAACGGGGATCACAAGCGCGATATTTATTCCAACAAGGAAGATGCCATCGCTTCAGCGGCCAATTATTTGGCGTCTGTCGGTTGGGATCCGAAAACACGATGGGGGCGCGTTGTTCGTCTGCCGCAAAACTTTAATGCTGACCTGGTTGGTAAAAAGCATCCCTTGGCCTTTTGGCAAAAACAGGGGGTCATGCCCAAGTGGAGCGAGCAGTGGAATATTCGCGGCCAGGAAGACTTGCCGGCGGTGTTGCTGGCGCCTTGGGGCGTTCAAAATCAGGCCTTTTTACTGTATCCCAATTTCTATGTGATTAAAAAATGGAATAATTCCAACTGGTATGCCTTGTCTGTTGGTCTGATGTCTGATATCATAGACCAAAGAGATGTTTTTAGGCTGAAAGATTGTGAGAAAATGTCCGAATCCGTTCAAACTAATGTCAAGGAGAACAAAAAATGAAAAAAATAGCGTTTGTGTTGTGTAGTGTGTTGGCTTTGACAGCCTGCACAAAAAATGGCTCTTTGTTCCACTCTGATGGGAGCAACTATGTTTCTTTGGATCCGACGCCTATTTACAAAATTGGCGCACCTTATCAGGTCAATCAGGCTTGGTATTATCCGAAGGAAGATTACAACTATCGTGAAGTCGGTATCGCTTCTTGGTATGGGGCAGATTTCCACAATGGGATCACAGCCAATGGCGAAAAGTATGATATGCACGCTCTGACAGCGGCACACAAAACCTTGCCGTTGCCATCTATTGTGCGTGTGACTAACTTGGACAATGGTAAGTTTGTCGATTTGCGCGTCAATGATCGCGGACCTTTTGTCAATAACCGTGTGATTGATGTGTCTAAAGCCGCAGCCGAATATTTGGGCTTTGTCGAGCAGGGCATTGCGACTGTTCGTGTTGAGATTTTGCCTGATGCCAGCAAGCGCTTGAAAAAAGATATCTTAGCGTCCGGCGGTAAAATTGTTGATGGCTCACCCATTGACCAGATACCCGCCGAGCCAGCTCCGTTACGGGATACACCAGTCAAGACGACCGCAGTGCCCACGACAACCGTTGCGACTGATAATAGCGTAACCAAGGTTTTGCCGGAGGGATATTACATCCAGGTTGCCTCTTTTGCTCAGATCGAAAATGCCCAGGCGCAGAGCCAGGCTATTGAATCTTTTGGGAAAAGTTATATTACCCACATCAACCTGAACGGACAGGATTTTTATCGGGTGCGTTTAGGCCCCTTTACCACGGTGGAAGCGGCCGCGCAGAAACTTGAACAAGTGCGTCAATCCGGCTTTTCGGCAGCGCGTGTTGTTCAAGAAACCAATTTCTAGGAGAAAACTTTATGCGTAGATACCTTTTATCCTTCTCTTTGCTTTTATGTGCGCAGACCGTTTGCGCTATGGATACAACCGCCACGCATGCTTTTGTGATGGATTATGATACGAGCGCGGTGCTGTTGGAAAAAAAT
>JAGDDD010000013.1 GCA_017958225.1 Alphaproteobacteria bacterium | reverse complement strand
GGCAGTCTAATTGACAGGTGTTGTATATACTTCATCAATAAAAAGGAGTTATAAAATGAAGAAATATCTTTTATCAACAGTTGCCCTTGTGGCTGGTTTAGCCTTCTCCGGAGCGGCTATGGCCGAGGCAACGACACATTCAATTGCCGATGATATCTACGTCCGCGCGGATGGTGGCTATTCTTTTGGTATGGGGGATGCAAAAAATGCCGGTGTGTTTGACGTCGGTGTTGGTATGCGTATCAACCAATACTTAAAAGCCGATGTCATTGCCGAATATCGTCCTTGGGGACAAATTGATTTCAAAGGATACGGCAAGTCTGATATGTATTCTTTGGACGGCATGGTGAACTTGTATGCCAGTTATCCGGTATGGGATGCTTTTTCCATTTATGGAACAGGCGGCATCGGTTACGCGTATAACAATACGGACAATATTACCGGCTTTAAGGGCAAAGGCAAAAGCAACTTTGCTTGGAACGTCGGTGCCGGTGTTGAATACGCCGTCACGCCGTGCATGGTCGTTGATTTAGGCTATCGTTTCTCTGATTTGGGCGAAGCGGAAATCAAAGACCTGGCCACAGGCGGAAAATCCACAGAAGATGTGCGGTATAGCGATATCAAGTTAGGTATGCAATACTACTTCTAGTGACTTTCTTTCATTCCTCTGTAAAAAATCAGCCTAGGCACAACACCTAGGCTGATTGCTTTTTTCAACTACGCTTCCGCGTTGTTTTTGTCTTCGGCGATACGCGCCTTCTTACCAAACAACTGACGCAAGTAATAGATCTTGGAGCGTTTCACCTTACCGGCACGCACCAATTCGATTTTCGCGACCAACGGAGAATAAATCGGGAACACACGTTCCACGCCTTCACCGAAAGAAATCTTACGCACGGTAAATGTGGAGTTTAATCCGTCATTTTTGCGCGCAATGCAAACGCCTTCAAAAACCTGCAAGCGTTCGCGATCGCCTTCTTTAATTTTGTTATGCACACGGACGGTATCCCCGGCTTTGAAAGCAGGAATATCTTTTTTCAGTTTTTCCATTTGTGCTTTTTCAACTTGTTTAATTGTATTCATAGTTTTACCCTTTCTTATGTTGTGAAGACTGATAAGATGTCCATAAATCAGGTCTTCTTTTTTGTGTTAACAAATGTGATTGTTGTTCTCGCCAATCCTGTATTTTTTGGTGATGTCCCGACAGCAAAACATCCGGCACGGACAAACCTTTATAGGTCTGCGGACGCGTATATTGCGGATATTCCAAAAGGCCCTGAGAAAAACTTTCTTCTGTTAAAGAATCGGCATTTCCCAACACCCCCGGCACATACCGTAAAACAGCGTCTATCATAGCCAACGCTGCAGGCTCTCCGCCGGAAAGGACATAATCGCCCAACGAGACTTCCTCGATGGGATAAAGGTCAAAGATGCGTTCATCCACGCCTTCAAAACGACCACAGATAACCGTAATTGCCTGGGCATGCGCCAACTCGACAACCTTGCTTTGTGTCAAAGGTTTGCCACGCGGCGACATATACAATAACGGACCTGTCTTATACACGTCTTTTAAAGCGCGATCCAAAACATCCACCTTCATAACCATACCGGCACCACCACCAAACGGAATATCATCCACTGTCTTGTAAGCGTCATCGGCGTAAGATCTGATATCTGTTGCCTTGTAGGACCACAGGCCCAGCTGCAAAGCCTTACCCGCCAAGGAATAGGCCAAACAGCCCGGAAACATATCCGGATACAAGGTAAGAAAATCAATGTGCATGAGCATCTCCTTCCACAAAAGTCGGCGGTGTGATAACCATCGTTTTTGACGCGGTATCAATGTGCGAAAAAGTTGCTTGGCAAAAAGCAAAAAGTTCGCTTGTTCCGTCCGATTTTTTAATGTCCAGCACGTCATTGGCTCCATAGTTTGCCACTTGCACGACTTGTCCGAAAACCTGACCTTGAGTATCCAAAACGGTCATACCGACCAAATCGCAAAAGTAGAACTGACCTTTGGCCAACGCGGGCAATTGACTTTTTGGCATAAAGACTCGCGTGCCACGCCATTGTTCTGCGGCTGTTCTGTCCGTAATGTTATTGACCATCACGAACACTTTACGCGCAGAATTGACCTTAAACTTAAGAGATAGCGGATGATGATGCAAATCAAAAAAGGAAGTATAGTGCTCCAACGCAGACACGTCCGACACCACAGGGCAAAAGTGCATTTGTCCTTTGATACCGTAGGGAGCGCCAATCGTTCCGATTTCAATCACATCTGTCATGGTTGGAACTCTTATTCAGCTTTCGCTTCTTCCGCAGGGGCCTCTTCAGCCGGCGCCTCGGCAGGAGCTTCTGGTGCAGCTTCTTGGGCCGGCTCTTGCGCAGCAACCTCTTCGGCCGGCGCTTCAGCGGCTTGTTCGGCCTCTTGTTTGGCTTCTTCCGCAGCTTGTTTCAAAGCGGCTTCCTTCTCGGCCTGTTCCTTCATGCGTTCCTGGGCTTTCGCTTTGGGCGCAGATTTTTTAGGCTGTTCATGGATTGCCGGTTTTTCAACCAGGCCTAATGTTGCCAGCAAACGAGCCACACGATCCGTGGGTTCAGCGCCTTTGGCAAGCCAAACTTTAACTTGCTCAACATTGACCTTAAAATGACCCTCGGCTTCTTTGGGAAGCAAAGGATTGTAATAGCCCAATTCTTCAATAAAACGACCATCACGAGGAGCGCGCTTGTCAGCAACGACTATCTTGTGAAAAGGACGTTTTTTTGAACCGCCTCGGGCCAATCTAATACGAACAGACATTTTATTTCCTTTCTCTTTTGTCAGTGTTTCAAGGGAGGCCATCCTCCCCCGTTCATCAAAGGGTTACCCTTCAGCGCAGAAGACATCTGTTTCATCATCTTCATTGCGCCCAAAGGCCCCATTTTTTTGAATTGCTTCATTGCTTGTGCCATTTGTTCATATTGCTTGAGCAAACGATTCACATCGTTGACGGTGACGCCGGCACCTTTAGCAATACGCAGTTTGCGCGAAGCCTTTAACAGCTCCGGACAACGACGTTCTTTTTCAGTCATTGACAAGATAATGGCCTCTTGTCGTTTGAAAAGAGAGTTATCAATGGGGGCTTGTTCAATTTTTTCTTTAAACTTCGCCATCCCGGGAATCATCATCATGATACCTTTGACATCTCCCAATCCTTTGATTTGACGCAATTGCGCCAACATATCGTTCAGGTCAAAGCGACCGGACATCATACGCTCGGCTTGTTTTTGAGCCTCTGCAGCGTTGATTTTTTCCATAGCGGTTTCCACCAAGCCGACCACATCGCCCATGTCTAAAATACGACCGGCAATACGCTTGGCATCAAACGGTTCCAGAGCATCCGTTTTTTCGCCGACACCCAAAAACTTGATGGGTTGCCCCGTCATTTGACGCATAGACAAAGCCGCACCGCCGCGCGCATCACCATCGACACGTGTTAAAATCAAGCCCGTCAAAGGCAAGCGCGAGCCGAATTGTTCGGCAATATGGACGGCATCCTGACCGGTCAGCGCATCCAATACCAATAAAGTTTCTGTGGCTTTGACCGCTTGCACCAGTTGTTCAATTTCCTGCATCATATCTTCATCGACATGTAAGCGGCCGGCGGTGTCAATCAACACCACATCCGTCGCATTTTGCCGCGCGGTTTGGACCGCTCTTTGTGCAATTTGTAAAGGTGTTTGACCTTCCACAATCGGCAGGCAATCTATTTGCGCCGCATCGGCCAACTGCTGTAATTGTAATTGTGCGGCCGGACGATAAATATCCGCGGACGCCATCAAAACTTTTTTGCCTTGTTTTTTCAAATAACGTGCTAATTTGGCGCACGAAGTCGTTTTACCGGCGCCTTGCAGACCAGCCAACACATAAACGGATGGCGACACAGCGCTGTAGGCCAGCTGCGTATTGTCGGCCCCTAATTTTTCCACCAACGCATCATTGACAATTTTAATGACCTGTTGCGCCGGCTGCACCGAGCGAATAATGTCTTGCCCGACAGCGCGCTCTTTGATAAAGGTCATAAAAGATTTAACAACCGGCAAAGCCACATCCGCTTCCAACAAAGCGATTTTGACTTCGCGCAGGGCCTCATCGACCATTTCTTCGGACAGAATTCCCCTACCTTTTAACTTGTTAAAAACCTGTCCCAGACTTTTTGTTAAACTGTCAAACATTTTCCTATACCAAAAATAACATCAGTGCGCGTACTCACGGGCTGATGGATCTCTAAAGCAAGACTGTTTCTTCTTACTGTTTTGAAATTGAGGTGTATTTTAGCACAAAAAACCGGAAAGTCAAGAACTAATTAAATAAGTTTCTGAAAATACCGGGTGTCAATAGGCTGGATGGCGCAAAGTTCATCTGCGGATCGCTGGTTTTCCCGACGATTTCAAAGGCGACACCGACCAAACCGCCGCCCTTATCGCCCGAGAAAAGACGCCCAATGAGAGGCACTTTGCCCGGCAGGCTGTTGATGGCATAGGCGGGAATCACGCTACCCTTCAAGGCCAACTCGCCCTGTTGAATCGTGCCGCTCAACGTAAGACCGACTGCTGTTCCATAGGTCACGCCGTCCGTCAGTGTCAAAGCGCCGTCAGGCGACCAGACAAATGGGAACGTGCCCTCGTCAAAGGTCATATTCTTGCCCCGTATCGCATCCACAATGCCCAAAATCGTCAAAGACTGCATCAAAAACGACGTTTCGGCCACCTCATAATCTTTGATAAAGACCGTGCCTTCAAATCCGCCATTTTTCATTGGCGTTGTCTGAAAGCGCAACAAGCCTTTTTGCACGCGTTGCGTGTAACCCAACCGCGACAACAGATCACCCAAATCATCATTGGTGATATAGAGCGTATTTTTGTTCAAGGTCATTTCCAAAGGCGCTGCCGCCAAAGCCTTGCCTTCTGCCCTTGTAAAGCGCCCGTCGGCCAACGCAATATCAAAATGCGCTTTATGGAAAGGCGCGGCGGAAAAATACATTTTCTCTAAATCAAGCGCCAACGAAAAATCAGGAATCGATGTCGAGGACGATGATTTCGAATCAAAAGGCGTGTGTAAAATCTGTGTTAGATCCCACGCTTGTCCGGTCACCTTCACCGCCACCGCTTTGCCTTGCTCAAAGGTCAAAGAAAAGTCATTGTTCGGCGCCTGGACAACCGGCAATTCCAACCGATTAGTCGCACCAAAATGCCCCTGCCCTTCGATTTTCACCTTGTCAGCCGGAACGGTGAGTTGTAATTTTTTCAATTGCACATCTTTGGCGATACGAATCTCGGTTGTAACATGACCGGCTACCCCTTGCGCCTTGGTGTAATTTAACGGGAAGAATAAAATCTCAGCCTTGGTCAAATCTGCCGACGCCTGCACGGTTACCACATTGTCAAAAGATTCTGTCAGTTTCACATCAGCCAACGCCGTGCCTTTCCATACGGACGGCGCATCCGCATAGCCCAACGCAACGACAGAACTGTCGATGTCGCCCTTCAGGCTATACACTGTTTTTGGCTTTTTGCTTTTAATAAAGTTTTCGTCCCATGCAACAGACACCACCGAGTTTTCCAATTTTGCCTGTCCGCTGACGGATAATTTTTTCTCGGTAATATCCACATGAAACGCTCCATCTGTCAAAGCGGACGATAATTCAGGCACGGGGAAATAACCCTGCGTTACATCGCCGGTCACATGCACTTTAATATCTTTGGCACTTAAATCATCCAGGAACGGAAAAGCCAGTGCAATATTGGCTTTGGCATCCCCTTGGACCGTGTCGATATCTATGCCGAAATCGCGCACCAACGCTAGCGGCTCCTCATCCGCCACTTTCAAGATATTGGGCAAAGGCCCGGCCACATCCAACGACATTTCCGTGCGGGAAATCTCATCTTCCAAATCCAGAAAGTGCAACGCACCTTTTGTCAAAGACACAGGCCCGATATGTCCGGAAGTAATATCAATATCGACCGTGTCTTGCGCCAAATACACAACCCCATTGACGCCTTCGACCGGCGACATGCCTTCCAGATAGCGCACCTGCGCATCTTGCACTTGAACAGCGCCATAGATTTTTGTAATGTCGGCACCAGCAAAGTCTAATTTGAAATCGGCGGTCGGCACTTTACCTTTGGTCAGATTTTCTTTGACCCAGGTATGCACATCCGCACCAATCGTAGCCGGCCACACATCAGGCACTTTTTCCGTCGGCACATCTCTGACCGTCGCATTGAGCACCGTTTTAACTTCGCCCAAAGCACCCGCGTCTAACAAACGATCTAAACCGGTGATATCCACGCGGGCCGTCGCCGAAGTCTGCCCCAACGACAACTGTGCCTCATCCACATACAATGCCGTCAATTCGGGCGTCGCATGCCCATGCGCCTTTACCTGTTTCAAAGGATAGGTCGTATCAATCGGCGCGGGCAAATATAAATCGCCGGCCTTTGTGCTTTCCACATCAAAGGTTAAATCAGACACCATCTGACGCGGCAGGGCATTTTCTTTGCTTAAATCAACTTGCGCCTGCACCTGTCCTTTAAAGACGGATTTGATGCCCTTAAACAGTTCCAATTGCGGTAACAGGCGCGCCAAATTGACATCTTGGAAAGTCACTGTTGCGGACAATTGACGCGCTCTTTTGGCATATTCTGCGCGAATATCCAGCGGTAAATCTTGCTTTTGATACTGGATGTGAAAAGCAGCATGCAGGCCGATACGCCCGCCTTTGACATGGAAAAGATCCGCTTGCACTTGCGTCAGGCTCAACCAATCTTTTTGATCGGCCAGCACATGCATCGTGCCGTTTTGCATAGATAAATGTTCTATATAACGCAGGCGATCGAGCAAGTTTTTCAAAGTGGCAATACTATGCTCTATCAGCGCAGGAGAAACCGGTGCGCTCTCCGCTGTCTGTTGTGTTGTCGGCAAAGCCAACGCTAATGTCGGGTCGGACAACGATAAAAATGAGGGCACAAACTCGCCTTTAAAAAGCGGAAAAATCTGAAAGGCAATCGACGCTTCCGGCACCACCAACATTTCTTTTCCGTCCGCTTCTAACAGGCGCATATCCACCAACGCGATATCTATCAAGCGTCCTTTTTTCAGGCCCAATTGCAAATAAATCGTTTTAATGTCCAACGACAAGCCTATTTCCTGCACACGCAGCGCCTTTTGCACCATGGGTGTCAAAGCCTGTATTTCTATAGGCCCTTGCGATAAGCGGAAAAATAAAATAAAGGTCAGGATAAAAAATAACGCCAGTAGCACCTCAACAAGATGCACCAAATGCTTCAATATTTTTTTTACGGTCTTTTTACTCATCATTCCTACCATCAAACGTATCCTACCACAGATAAGGCGCACATGCAAACACAGGCTGACAAAATGGGGGCAACCAACCACATCAGTGCGATTTTGCCCAACGCACTATAGCGCAAACCGGCGCCTTTTTTTAGTAAGGAAACCCCTATTAAAGCGCCAATCATAGCGCCCGGACTAGATATAGGCACCAAGGGCACAGAAATCAAATGCAAAGCGCGCAACAGGCCGCGTAGTGCCACAGAAGAAAACAAAAATAAAACAAGTGCATGACTGGAAACGGTCACAAAGGCTTCGATAGCGGACAGACGCGCCAAGCCTCGCCCGATGGTATCACTCACGCGCCGCGAAAAAGTCCATGTGCCGATGGCCATAGACAACGCGCACAGCACACATAACACCCCTTGTGCCGATTCGGCCACAGCACCGGCAAAAGGCGCCATCACATTAGCCACGCTGTTGGCCCCTACCGCATAGGCAGACGCCACACCGGCCACCATTAAACCAAGGCGCGTATAGGCATCGCGATACAACAACGACACCGAATATTTTTTCAACAAGGCACGCAAACTCCATGCTAAAACAAAGGCCACAACCGCCGCCATCAAAGGGCTGACAAACCACGAGATAACAATTTTGCTCACCACAAATAACGACACATCTTTTTGTTCATAGATGCACCAACCGAGCCAAGCACCGACAACAGATTGCGAGGCCGATACCGGCATGCCCATACGATTCGTCATAAACAGCGTCAAACCCGCGGCCAACGCTACCACAAAGGCAGTCGGCAATTGCTCGATAATACCTAATTGCTGTAAGGTGTGGGTCGTTCCTTGACCGCTGATGCAAGCGCCCAAAATCACAAAAACAAACGCCAAAAGACGCGCGGTTTTCAATGACACCATACGCATACCCACGGCCGAGCCGAACATATTGCTCATGTTGTTAGAGCCTAAACTCCAACCCAAAAACAAGCCTGTGGATATGTAAAATAAAAACTCCATTAAAACGCCCTTTTCACTGACAAAATTGTCAATTTATCCGCCATATCTTCCGCGATATCGGACAGACGTTCTATCATCTGCTCAAAGTCTTTTAACTGTCGTTGATGTGCCAACGTGGCTTTCGGCAAAGCAAAAATACGATGTTGTAAATCTGCCCCCTGTTGATCCGCCAATTTTTCAAAATGCAAAACTTCGGCGATACAGGTATTGACTTGCCCGTCCACAGCAAAAAAACTGCGTGCGGCCAACACCAACGCATCCACGCTCTGCACCGATGTTTTCGTCAATTCCACCCACATTTTACGCAGGCGCGTCGGCACCACGGGACGCTCCACATCAAAGGCTTGCGTTATGCTTTCATAATGATTGAGCAACTTATCCAACCCTTCCAACAAGGTCAAAATATCAGCGCGCGAATCCGGCAAAAGTGTATGCACATACAATTGCTCTTCCACATCGCGCCGCAGTTGATCGTTGCGCCGTTCTAACACACCGATTTGAGAAGCCAGCGGTTGAAAGTCTTTTTTGCCGGCCAAAAAGGCGTCTATACAGCGCACAAACAACTGCCCGCTTTGGGATAAATTGACTAAAAACTCCGCAATTTTGACATCTAATTCTTTGGTCTTTTTAAAAAAAGCAAAACCTTCATTCATCTGTTTCCCCCTTGTTGAGACTGTTTTCAGCCAACGCCGCATTTAAGAACAAATCGATTTTGCCGTTCAGCACGCCGGCGGTATCTGAAGTTTCCACTTTCGTGCGCAAATCTTTGACCATTTGATAAGGCTGCAAGACATAAGAGCGAATCTGATACCCCCAGCCGATTTCCGATTTACCGGCCTCAATTTGTGCATTTTTTTCCTGTCGTTTTTGCAATTCCATTTCATACAAACGTGCCCGCAACATGGCCCAGGCTGCATCTTTATTGGCAAACTGACTGCGCTGCGTCTGACAAGACACGACGATGCCGGTCGGCAAGTGCGTAATGCGCACCGCGCTATCTGTTTTGTTGATGTGCTGCCCGCCGGCCCCTGAAGAACGATACGTATCTATACGACAATCGGCCGGGTTGATCGTCACGGTAATGCTGTCATCGATAACTGGATACACCCAAACGGATGCAAAACTAGTGTGCCGCCGCGCATTTGCGTCAAAAGGCGAAATACGCACAAGCCGATGGACGCCGCTTTCCGTCTTTAACCATCCATATGCATCCGCACCTTTAATGCGCATGGTAACCGATTTAATACCGGCTTCTTCGCCTTCCATTTCATCCATCAGTTCGACGGTATAGCCATGATCGCCGGCCCAACATAAATACATCCGACGCAACATATCGGCCCAATCTTGTGCCTCTGTGCCACCGGCGCCGGCATGGATTTCCAAATAACAATCGCACCCGTCGGCTTCGCCGGACAACAGGCTTTCCATCTGCGCACGATGCAGTTGTTTTTGCAATTCGCCCAACGCAGTTGCAGCTTCCTCTGTCAAAGCATCATCGCTATCCGCCTCGGCCAATTCCAATAACTCGGTCAGGTCATGCAACTGCTTTTCTGCACTCTGCACAAAAGAAATCGCATCATCTAATTTTGTTTTTTCACGTGTCAATTTTGTGGCGCGCTCGTTGTCTTGCCACAAGTTCGGATCGGCGGTCAGCGCCTCTAATTCTGATTGACGGGCCAGAGCATTGTCCCAGTCAAAGATGCCCCCTCAGCAATTCCAACGATTGCTTCATATCTTGTATTTGATTACACAGGTCTGCGCGCATTAGTAGAGCCCTCCCACTTCGGGTGTGTTTTCGCCGGCCGAGGTTTCCGCCTCACCGACAGTGCTTGTAATCGTGCTTAAATCTGTATCTTGACGGAAGGCCTCTAAAATCACGACCTCATCGCCGGGTTGCGCCGGCTTACCCGTTTTATAATTGACGCGCACCAGGCGCACGCCTTCGGGCACACGGAAAGGAATATCGGGTTTGTCTTTTAATGCCATGGCCATGAAATCGCGGAAAATCGGCGCCGCCACGACACTACCCGTATCACGCGGGCCCAGCGTTTTCGGCTGGTCAAAACCGACCCAAACACCCACGACCAAGTCAGGAGAAAAGCCCAAGAACCAAGTATCAACGTTATCATTACTCGTGCCACTTTTCGCTGCCAACGTGCGTTTAACGGTTTGCGCAATGCGGCCTGTTCCGCGCTCAACAACGCCTGTCATAATATTGACCATTTGATAAGCGCTGACCGGATCTTGAATCTGTTCATGCGTATCGGCCAATTGAGGCACTTCAAACGGATTAGCGTCAGGGCCTTGGCAATTCGGGCATTCGCGTGTGTCGTATCTGTAAATGGTTTTACCGGACCGGTCTTGAATACGGTCAATAAAATACGGATCCACTTTTTTACCGCCATTGACCAAACTGGCATAAGCCGATGTCAATTTCAACAAGGTGGTTTCGCCCGAGCCCAACGACATCGACAACACCGGCAACATATTATCCATAATGCCAAACTTGCGGGCATATTCTACGGTCTTTTCAATACCCACAGCCTGTGCCAAACGAATAGTCATCAAGTTTCTGGATTTTTCGATACCGGTGCGCAACGTGCTCATACCATAAAAGATTTTGGTATAGTTTCTGGGCTTCCATTTATCTTGCCCCGGCCCTTGATCCACCACCAACGGCGCATCCAAAATCAAAGAGGACGGCGTAAAGCCACTGTCCAACGCGGTCAAATAAACAAACGGTTTAAAGGACGAGCCCGGCTGACGATAAGCCTGCGTCGCACGATTAAATTGCGAACGTTGGAAAGAAAGACCGCCCGCCATCGCTAACACACGCCCTGTATGCGGGTCCAACGCCACCAACGCGCCTTCCACTTCAGGAAATTGTTTCAATGAAAAAACATCAGGCTGTTTTTGTTGCACAAAAATAACATCGCCCACCGACAACACATCGGCCACTTTCTTGACTTCTTTATCCGAAATGCGTCCTTCGCCCAACGCCTTGCGCGCCCAAGTGATATCGGACAAAGGCACTGTGCCCTGCCATGTCGAGGAAAGACCCACAACCGCTTCTTTTTCTTTCACTTGCAAAACAACAGCCAACTGCCACTCTTCAGGAATCCAAACCGGTTTTTCAATCGTAGGTAATTCTTCTTCCCAAGCCTTCATGTCTTTGATATGCGCAAACGCGCCCCGATATCCGTGGCGTTTGTCATAGGCAAACAGACCGTCGCGCAACGCTTTGACAGCATAAGCCTGCAAGGTCGGATCTATGGCGGCCCGCACGGCCAAACCACCCTGATATAAAGCGTCATCGCCATATTTTTCCACGATCAGACGGCGAATTTCTTCGCTGTAAAAATCAGCATCAGGCACGGCCTGCGCAGCACCTGTTTTTGCCACGACCAGCGGCTGATTTTGTGCCTCGTCTTTTTCCTGTGCGGTAATATATCCGTTGCTATACATACGATCCAAAACATAATCGCGACGCGCTTTGGCGCCTTCTGGATTTTTGATGGGATTGTAATTGTTCGGCCCTTTGGGCAAACCGGCCAGAAACGCCATTTCGCTCAAGTCGAGCTCATCCAACGATTTATCAAAATAGGCCAACGCCGCGGCCGCCACACCATATGAGCGCATACCTAAAAAAATCTGATTGAGGTAAAGTTCCAAAATATGATTTTTATCAAAAGCGTTTTCCATTTTTCTGGCTAACAACGCTTCTTTAATTTTGCGTGAAAAAGATTTTTCGTTAGTCAAAAAGAAGTTCTTGGCCACCTGTTGCGTAATGGTGGATGCGCCAACCAAACGTTTCGATTCTCCGATATTGCCGACGTTAGTCATCAAGGCGCGCAGCACGCCCCAAAAATCGACACCGTTATGTTGATAAAAGTTTTTATCCTCGGCAGAAATAAAGGCCTGTTTTAATTTTTCGGGCACAGATTCGATAGGCACAAAAATGCGGCGCTCTGTGGCATATTCCATCAGGCGCTGTCCGTTACCGGCATACAGGCGGGTCGTAATCAGCGGCTTGTAATCTTCCAATTGGCGATAATCCGGCAAATCGCGGCTATAATGCACAACAATGCCTAACGCTAACACCAAAACAACAAAGCAGCCGAAGAAGAACAGGCTGCCAAGCGTGGAAATAACATTGAGTAACCAACTTCGTTTCATGCTTGCATCATAGCGGAAAAAATCCCCCATCGCAACAGTTATTTTTTATTTGCAAAATCCCCTTAAACAGAGTATAAAAAAACCAAATTGACAAACGGAGAAACAAATGAGGGCTGTTATTCAGCGTGTTAAAAAAGCCAATGTCCGCGTTGATGGAAAAATCACCGGAAAAATACAACAAGGCCTGTGCGTTTTCTTGGCGGTCAGCCCGACGGACACCGACAAAGAAGTCGCGTGGATGGCCGAAAAAATTGCGTTCTTGCGTATTTTTGAAGATGAAAACGCGAAAATGAATCTGTCCATACAAGACATCAAAGGCTCGGTGTTAGCGATTTCTCAATTCACTTTATATGGTGATTGCGGCAAAGGGCGTCGTCCTTCGTTTGTTCAGGCGGGGGCACCTTCCATGGCGAAACGCCTTTATACCCAATTCACAAAAGCGTTTGACGCGTGGCACATCCCCGTTCAAACCGGCATTTTTCAAGCCGATATGCAGGTAGAACTCATCAACGACGGGCCGGCGACTTTTATTGTGGATACGCCGAATACTGCCCCTGTGCCGACGACCGAACGCAACGAAAAAGCGCAAAACAAATTTGACAAAGAAGCAGCCTTGCTGCGCAGAAACCTTCAATTAAGAAAACAACAACAGGAAGCAAAAAATGGATAAAATAGAAATCGTCGGCGGACAAAAACTGCAAGGCTCTATACGAATCAGCGGCGCCAAAAATGCGGCTCTGCCTTTGATGGCGTGTGCGCTATTGACCGCCGAACCGGTCGTTTTACAAGATGTGCCCGAATTGGCCGATATTCGCACCATGCAAAAAGTGTTGGAACATTTTGGCATGAAGATTACCCGCAACGGGACAACAATGACCTTACAGGCGGATAACATCACACAGTTTGAAGCGCCTTATGAATTGGTCTCGACCATGCGGGCTTCCTTTTGGGTGCTGGGTCCTTTGGTCGGACGCTTCGGGCAAGCGCGCGTATCTATGCCCGGCGGTTGCGCTATCGGCGTGCGCGCGGTGGATCGACATTTGTATGTTGTGCATCAGTTAGGCGCCAACATTGACATGGTCGGCGGTTATGTTGAGTGCCAAGCCAAAGACGGGTTAAAAGGCGCTCACTTATCGTTTGGGCCGGGCACGTTGGTCACGCCTTTTTATGATACATCCACGTTCAAACCCAGCGTCGGCGCCACAATGAACGCGTTGATGGCCTCGGTTTTAGCCAAAGGACGCACAGCAATTGACTACGCCGCCATCGAGCCGGAAGTCACCGACTTGGCGAATTGTTTGGTGTCTATGGGCGCGAAAATCTCCGGCATTGGCACGCCGCATTTGGTAATAGAAGGCGTAGAACGGCTACATGGCACGACTTATGCGGTGATTTCCGATCGTGTTGAGGCCGCCACATATGCGATTGCTGCCGCTATTACCCAAGGGCAATTGACTCTCACCAACATCAAAGCCGAATTGTTGCAAAATGTGTTGGATGTTTTAACATCGGCAGGTGTCAATATTCAAACCGCTCAAGATTCGATTACGGTGTCAAACAATATATGGCCGCTTAAACCGGTTCGTGTTACAACGAAAGAATACCCGGGCTTTCCGACAGATGACCAGGCGCAATTGATGGCTTTAATGACCTTGGCCGCCGGCGAATCGTCGGTAACGGAAACGATTTATGAAAACAGATTTATGCATGTGCCGGAATTGGCCCGCATGGGCGCACACATACAACTCAAAGATAAAAATACCGCGGTTGTCAAAGGCGTAGATCACTTGATTGGCGCGCCTGTTATGGCCTCGGATTTGCGCGCTTCCGCCGCTTTGATTTTGGCCGGTTTAGCCGCGCAAGGCACAACGACCGTCCATCGCGTGTATCATTTGGACAGAGGGTATGATAACCTGGTCGGCAAACTCCAAGCCTGTGGCGCCAACATCAAACGCTTACCGGAAAATAATTAGGACGACGGGCAGTTGCCTTTGGCCTCGGTGTAAGAGGCGATACCGTCTTGATCAAAAAAGACAAACAACACGCAATCACGCCCACGATACACCCACGATTGATTGGGCTCTTCACGACGCACAAATGTGGGCTCGCCCAACAATTGCGCTACCTGCTCCGTTGTTTTCTGTTGCAAAACATTAATAGATGACGGTTGTGCCATGCTCAAAATCAGGTTGTCCTGACGTTCCGGCATACAAGCGGTTAAAAGCGCAAAAGCAATACATAAGTATTTTTTCATAACGAACTCGATTTTACTGACCGATAGCGCACCTGTCAAGCATTTTTGGCATAAGGATTCTGACGCTTGCGCATATTCAAACGAATAGGCACGCCCATCAACCCGTAATCTGTTCTCAACCCATTGGTCAGATAGCGCAAATACGATTCGGGCAATTCGGCTGGATTAGACGAAAAAATCACAAAGGTCGGCGGACGCACACCGACTTGTGTCATATAGCGCATAGGAATACGCCGACCGTTTTTCGCCACAGGGGGTGGCATTTTCTCGGTCATTTTTTTCAGCCAATCGTTCAGTTTATGCGTCGGCACACGCTTGTTCCACAGCGCATAGGCGTGAAACATTGCCTTCATCAAATCGTCTAACCCTGTCTTTTTAACCGCAGAAATGGGCACACAGGCCACACCTTTGACCTGTTGTAACGACGCCTGCAGTTGCTGATTGAGTTCCGACAATGCGCTGTTTTTATCTTTAATCAAATCCCATTTATTGAGCGCAATCACCAAGGCACGCCCTTCATCCACAACCTGTCGGGCAATTTGTAAATCTTGTTTTTCAAAAAGTTTCTGCGCATCTAACACCACAACGACAACTTGCGCCTGATTTAAAGCACGCACGCTGTCTTGTGCAGCCAATTGTTCCAACACATCATCTTGTTTGCTGCGCCGACGCATACCGGCGGTATCTGTCAATTCCACGACCTGATCTTGCCATGTAAAGACCGTAGAGATAGCATCACGCGTCACGCCCGCTTGCGCACCGGTCAGCATACGCTCTTGTTTCAACAAGGCATTGACCAACGTAGATTTACCGACATTAGGCCGACCGACCACCGCTAATTTCAAGGCTTGTTTCGGCGTATCGGCGTCTTCTGTAATATGTGGTTGTAACACCTGGTAAAGTTCAGCCAAGCCCAAACCATGCGCACCGGACACCGGTAACGGATCGCCCAACCCTAAACTGTAGGCTTCTTCCGGAAAAGTCTGACTTTCACATTTATTGACTAATAAAAAATAAGGTTTTTGTGCTTGACGCACCAGTTGGGCTAGTCGTCTATCCAGTGCAGAAATATCGGCGCGCCCATCCACCATCATTAAAATCACATCCGCCTGTTGCATGGCTTTTTGTGTCTGCGCCCACATATCCTCGGACAGTTCGGAAGACGCTTCCAAGCCGGCCGTATCTAACAAAGTAAATTGCAGGTCAGCCAATCTGGCCTTTCCCTCTCGCCAATCGCGTGTAACGCCGGGCTGATCATGGACAATAGCCGTCTTACGCCCACACAAACGATTAAAAAATGTGGACTTGCCTACATTTGTTTTCCCGACGATTGCTACAACTGTCATCTTATTTTTTCAATGTGTTCAAGAAAGCCTGTAAGCGTTCGCGCACAGCCCCGTTGGTTTGTGGCAAAGCCTGTTCAATCAAAGACACCGCCTGTGCTTTTTCCTGTTGTTTGACAAAAATCAACGCCTGCAACTCCACCGCCATACCATACCAGGAAGATGTCGGCTTTAAATAAGGTGTGAGCAGATTTTGTTGCACGGTTTGATTTTCGGCCAACTGCATGCGCACCAAAGCCAAGGTTAAAGCATCATGCAACACAGGGCTCACCGACGAATCGGCCTGCAACTCTTGTAATTTTTGCAAAGCCTCGGCCGGTTGACCTTTTTCCTGTAAAATACCGACCATGCGCATTTTTGCTAAAGTTTGGTAATCGGACGAAGATATTTTTGCCAGTTGCTCATACACCGCCAACGCGTCATCGGCCTTGCCTTGCGCGTTCAAAATCGCGGCTTTTTCATAGGTATCAGATTCGGTCATTTGCCGATTGTGGCGATAGCCCAACCACATTTCCATGCCGATAGTGCCCAAAATAATCACGGCGACAAGCGCAAAAAGCGCCTTGTGATATTTCTTCCACAGGTTTTGTAATTTTTCATCATACAAAGCCTGATCCACTTCCTGGCACAAAAGTTCTTGTTGTAAATCCTGTAAATCTTGCTGCTGTTTTTTTACCATGGTTTTATCCTCTTTCTTTTAGGCAATACTTCTTTTTCGCTCTCTTGTCAAGTTATTCGTGCGCCGCCATCCAATTATCGGCCGCGCCCGTTTCAACAACCAACGGCACACTCAACTCAACCGCGTGCTCCATTTTTTCTTTGATCATCGGCTTGACGATGTCCAGTTCTTTTTCAGGCACCTCAAAAATCAATTCGTCATGGACCTGCAAAAGCATCCTTGTTCTGCGCTTTTGCGCGGCAAGTTCATCGGCAATTTCTATCATCGCTTTTTTAATCAAATCGGCAGCGCCCCCTTGAATAGGCGCATTGATAGCCGCACGCACAGCCGCTGCCTTGGCCATGGCAGTGGCACCGAAATTGACGAAGCAACGACGCCCAAATAATGTGGTTACATAACCATCGTGTTCAGCCTGTTCTGCGGTTTTGCGCATATATTCACGTATTTGCGGATAATGTTCAAAATAACTGTCAATATAGGCTTTGGCGTCACTGTTGGAAATACCCAATTGACGCGCCAAACCAAACGGCGACAGGCCATACATAATACCAAAGTTGATAGCCTTGGCGCGACGTCGCAATTCCGGCGTGACTTTGTCCGCTTTAAAGACAGCTTGCGCGGTAGATGTATGAATGTCCGCCCCTTGTTCAAAGGCTTGCCGCAACGCTGTGACATCAGCCACATGGGCCATTAAACGCAACTCAATTTGTGAATAATCGGCCGACAACAACACATGCCCTTTAGGCGCAATAAAAGCCGATCGAATATCTTTGCCAACCGGTGTGCGCACAGGAATATTTTGTAAATTAGGATCGCTGGATGACAAGCGTCCGGTGGATGTCGCAATCTGCGAAAAGGTTGTGTGAATACGACACGTTTGCGGGTCCATCTGTGCCAACAGAGCATCGGCATAAGTCGATTTCAGTTTGGCACACCGGCGATATTCAATGACATGAGAGGCGATCAAAACACCTTGTTGAGCCAAATCTTCTAAAATCTCTATGTCGGTAGAACGTGCCGTATTTTTCCCTTTTTGGCATTTCAAACCCATTTTATCAAACAAGATTTCGCCTAACTGTGCCGGCGAATTGATATTAAAAGTGCCCCCGGCCAGAGCATAAATATTTTCGGACAATTCCTTCATCTGCGCATCTAATTTTTCGGATAACGCCTTTAACCGCGCAGGATCTAACAAAAGCCCCTGTTGTTCCATAGACGCCAAAACCGGCATTAAAGGCAGGTCAAATTGACGATACGACGGCGCCTGCACATACTTTTGTAATGCTTCGAACAAACAGGCGATGGTGTAGGCTTGTTCGGCCAAAGCTCGTTCTGCGGAATCGGCTTGAGGCAACGACGTTTTCAAAAACAGTTGCGACAACGCCGGCAACGTCAAATCTTGTCGCGCACCACAAGCGGTATAGGCCAACAGTTGTGTATCTTCCCAACCCGCGCCTTCTGTGCCGAAAAAGGCGCGCAACGCCGACCACACCGACTTGATACCATGACCGATTTTGCAAATATTTTTTTGCCCCCACAGGCCTGCCAACGCTTGTTTTAAATCTTTCGGCACGACCGAAAAAGTCTGTCCGAACAAATCGGCTTGCGCGGCCGCCTGTCGCAAAGGAATATAACAGGCACGCCCTTGAGCTGTCGCCAACGCAACGCCCACCAAAGCACCCTCGCTTTCTTGTGTAACCCACGCCATAGGAGACGTGACCTCGCTCAACCATTTTTTTAATGGGTCGGCCGCTTGAATCACCGTATATTGCAGAGCCGGACGCACAGGGGCAACTTGAGGCGCGTTACAAATCTTATCCAGCCGCGGCAACAAGCTGAAAAAGCCGTTATCCCGACAAAAACTTTCAATATTTTCACGCACAATCGCCTGTCGTTTTAAGTCAGCCACCGGCAACGGCAATGACGCCTCATCGGCCAGTTTTACCAACTGCAAAGACATCAACGCCTTGTCTTTATCTTGTCGCAATTTCTGCCCGACCGCGCCGGCCACCTCATCAATATGCTGATAGACGCCATCCACGGAGCCATATTTTTGTATCAGTGAGGCTGCAGTTTTAGGCCCGACACCGGCCACACCCGGCACATTGTCCGAAGAATCACCGGCCAACGCTTGCACCTGCACCACCTGATCCGGCGTCACACCGAACTTATTTTTCACGTCTTCTTCGGTCAGCATTTTCCCCTTCATCGGGTCATAAATAGACACGGAAGGCGACATCAGTTGCATCAAATCTTTATCGGCCGACACAACAATAACTTGCATTGAATCTTTAGCTTGTCGCGCATAACTGGCAATCAGGTCGTCGGCCTCAAACCCTTCCTGCTCAATGCCGGGAATCTGAAAGGCCTTGACCGCTTCACGAATCAAAGGAAATTGTGGCACCAACGCTTCGGGCACTTCACGACGTGTGGCTTTATATTCGGGATAAATGGTGTTGCGAAAATTAGCGCGCTTGGCATCAAAAACAACCGCCAAATAATCCGGAGAATGTTTTTGCAAAAACTGTATCATCATAGACGTAAAGCCATACACAGCATTGATAGGCAACTTGTCGCGCGGACGCGTCATATGCGAAGGCACCGCATAAAATGCGCGATAAATATAACCTGATCCGTCTATTAAACAAAGTGTTTGCGTCATCGCGGTTTAAACACGCCAGTATACGCTTCCAAACAATGTGTTGCACAATAAGGTTTGCCCGGAACCGCCTCTTTGCCACAGAAGGAAAAATCCGAGTCATTAGGATCGCCCAACGGCCAACGACAAGAGGTCGCTTTTAACTCCACCAAGGGCACACCTTTGTGCTTGATTTGCGTTGTCTTTTTGGTGAACAGTTCCCGACGAGATTGCGGAATCAAAACCGGTTTTTTGCCGGCCTTGGGCGCTGCAGGAGCCGGTTTGACAGCCGGACGCGCTTTTATTTGCACAACGGGCGCCGGTTTTTTCACGGGTGCTTTTTTCGGAGCCGCTTTAACCACCGGTGTTTTTTTAACCGGTTTGGCCACGGTTTTTTTAACCACGGTCGGCTTGGCTTTTTTAGGTGCAGGCGCCTTTGATTTTACAACTTTTTTGGCCACAGGTTTGCGCGTAATCGGTTTCATAATCGGCTTGACGACCTTTAAACCAGGCTTTTTAGCCGGTGCTTTTTTGCGACTGGTAGCCGGCTTCACAGCCACAATCGGAGACGGACGTGCTTGCAATTGCAACCGGTGCACTTTGCCAATAACCGCATTTTTGCTCATACCTAACGCCTGCCCGATGGCAACCGTAGAGAGCCCTTTTTGCCACAATTGTTTTAATTTTTTAATATCATCATTTGTCCAAGCCATAATGCCTCCTTGACGGGCCTTATTAAACACTATTTTGAATTAAAAGTCAAGCATAAACGGTGTTCCCAACAACAAGGGACGCTGCCGATTGAACAATTCTTTCCACTGCGCCTGATAAGGCTGCACCGCCTGCACATCTGCCATAGAAACCGAGAACATATCCACCAAAGCTTGCCATATAGGCGCCTTTTGTGCGGAAGGTTCTGCCTTTAATTTGCGTCGTATGCCGATAATATACATAGCCATTTCCGGTGAGCTGTTGGCCACACGATAAGCGCGCGTTACGCGTTCGCATTTATCCACAAAATCTTGTTCTGATACACCTGCTTTTTGTAAAACGGGCGTTAAAAAATGTTCCATCCCGATGGTGTGCAACCGCGCTACCAACGATGCACACGGACGCGCCATAGTCGGATAAATGTCATCCGAATCTAAAGCCACAACCACATGCGCAAAAACCGCTTTGCCTTCGCGCGTTTCCGATACATCTATCAAGTCAGAAAGCACTTGATGCACCGTGCGCATATCCTGTTCGGAAAGACCGCCAGGTACATCTTTTAAAGCGCGCTCGACAAACGCTTGACGCGCTGCTTCGGCATCGGCAAATTGGTCAAAAGTGCGCGCCACATCTTCTGCATTTGTCCAATCAATTTGACGCGTAATTTCCGGCTTCGGCGGCTCGCTTTCCCGATAAAAAGAAGGCCACATTTCCGGCATAAGATAAATGTATAAAAACGGTGATAAATACCGCCAACCGTAAGGGCCTTTGCCTTCGACTTCAGGAGCCAAACGCGTCGGCACTTTCCCGCGCCACTTGGCAATTTCCGGCATCGTCCTCAACCGGTGCGACATCGCGGACATTTCATGAAAAGCCGGAAAGATATATTGCCGATACAAGGGATCTATTTGAGGAATAATTTCCAAAACAGCCTGGTCCGTATATAGCGACGGACGATCTATCAACTGGCCGACCAACTCAGGTATTTGCGCGCTGACCGCCCCACCGACAAGACTAAAACACAGGCCCAAAAAAATCTGTTTAATGCGCATATATTTAACCTGTTTTCTTGCTGTATAACAGACTTTGCATAATCGCTTTTTCGACAGCGGACAGACTTTCCGATTTGTTGGTTGTGGTCAGCCATGCCAACTGCCCAGCCTTTAACGGAAACAAAGAAGTCAAATCCAACGCCACCGCAAAGGGCACATTTTTCAGCAATACATCCGCCGGCGTTTCTTCGGAAAAGCCCGACATATAGGCTTGATATTGCTCATATAACAGGCGTAAAAAAGTCCGATACGCTGACTTTTCAAAAAACACATGCAGACAGACCGCCCATGCCAATAACAGACAGAACAGCACAGTCAAAACCGCGCTCAAACTGCCACCGCTCAATGCGGCCAAAACAACGCCCAAAATAACCAGCGCACCACCCATCAACATATATTGCTTTGTTAAAAGAAAATACTGACAACCATAGGACAAATGGACACAAGGAATCAGGCGATGTTTAATAAAACTGGGCAACGAAATATCTTTGAGCAAGACCTTCTTTTGGCCCTTAAACAGGCGACGCAATACCAAACGTTCTGTCCACGGCAAGCGACGATGCGCCTCTGTGCGCGTCAATGCATAGATGCCACCTTTCTGATGGACCTTAATCATCCCCTTTTGTGCCAACGCAAAGATCACACCGGCCAACGTGCGCCGATCGATAGATTTTGCCAAAACAAGCCGCATGACAGCCGGCTTATACAACCATTTCTGACGAATTTTGGCTTGATACAGTTTGTCTTGCACCGTGCGGCCGGACAAACGAATCTGCACCGCATAATAACCTATCATCAACGCAAGAGATGCAAGCAAGACCAGCGCCCATAAAGAGGCAAAAAACGCATCTGCCGCCCGCTCGCCTAGCGATGTTTGCACGAAACCTTTTTTAGACACGCCCAGGCTCAAACGCGCATCAAGATCGGCCGGCAACCACCTGCCCGAACGGAAAACCAGACGTTGCTCATCCTGTCGCCACGCCACCGCTTTGTCTGCTTCCAAATTATTGTCACCAAAGGCAAAACGCACATCCAAGGTCGTGCTTTCGGCCGGCAAAGACACAACACCGGCAAAGCGTTCTATCGCATACGGCTGACGCGCTCCGAACAGGCTGACAAACAGCGCATTGCCTTGCTGGCCCCACAACATAGAATCATGCAACACATAGGATAAAACATAATGGTGCAAACCCGGCGTCTCAGGCCCTTCGGACAACTCAACCGTTACAGCCTCAGCACTATCCGACAAACGCAACGGCAACGCAACACCATCGCGCTGAACGCTTAAAATGTTGATTTTGGGAGACACCTGATGCTGTGTCAAAGTTGTCAATTGCTTGGCAAAAGAACGTTGCACCGCCTCGGTTGGCGCCGGCGTGCCTGACATATAATAAATATCCTCTGTCACAAAAACATTACCCGAAGGCGACACTGCCATATGAAAGCCGACAAAGGGAATATGCGTTACAAAATACGCTTTGTAGGTTTGTCCGAACGGCGTAGTAAAAGACACCGTCGGCTCTTCCGGTGCCCATGTGACCGGCGAAGGGACAAAGGCAGGTTTTGGCGGGTCAATTTCATCTTGGAAAAAGACTTTGACATGCGCATCCGAAGATGCCTTTCCCGACAACAAAGCATCCGGAGAAAAGCTTTGCGCCAGCACGGGAGCGCCTAACAACAGCAATATACCGATGAGTATTTTTTTCATCATTTAGCCTCCTGCTTTTGGGCAGACGGACACAGATCACGCACAACGCATTGTGCGCAGGCCGGCTTTTGCGCCTTACATGTATAACGACCCAACAACACCAACCAATGAGAACAATTGGCCTTATAGGCGTCGGGCACAACCTTTTGTAATTGTGTTTCTATTTGAACCGGCGTTTTTCCTTTGGCCAAACCTAACCTTTGCGCCACACGAAAAACATGCGTATCCACAGGAATTGTCGGCGCCTCAAAGGCTTCATTTAAAAACACATTAGCGGTCTTGCGACCCACACCCGGCAACGTTTGCAATTCTTCAATAGTTTTGGGAAACTGGCCTTGATAGCGCGACACCAATTGTTCGGTCATCTGCAAAATATGGCGCACTTTTGTGTGGTAATAGTTGATGCTTTTCACATATTTTTCCAAGCCTTCAACACCCAACGCCAAAAATTGTTGTGGCGTGTTAAATTGGGCAAACAGCGGCTGGACAGCCTTATTCACGCCCTTATCCGTCGCTTGTGCCGACAACATAATCGCCACCATCAAAGTAAAAGGATTGACATAATACAATTCGCATTTAGGGTGCGGATTTTCTTCTTGCAAGCGCTTGAAAATGCGAGCCGGCGTCATTTTGCTTTCTTCTGTTTCAAAAACTCTGTCGCCTCGGCAGCCGGCATGGGCCGTCCTAACAAATAACCCTGCACAATGTGGCAACCGATATGCGAAACGATATCCAATTGCGAGTTGTGTTCCACACCTTCCGCAACGATATCACAATTCAAAATGCGGCCTAATTTCACAATCGCCCGACAGATTTCGCGCATTTCCAAACTTTGTTCCATCTCACGCACAAACGAGCAATCGATTTTAATTTTATTCACCGGAAAATGATGCAGGTAACCCAACGAAGAATAGCCTGTGCCGAAATCGTCCAACGCCACGCGGACACCATGGTCTAACAGGTCTTTTAACAGGCTATAGGCCTTGTCCGTGTCGTGCATGAGCATGCCTTCTGTCAGTTCCAACTCCAACATATGCGCAGGCAATTTATATTTTTTCAAAGTGCTATAGACATGTTGGACAAAGACGGGGTTGTAAAACTGCGCCGGCGACAAATTGACCGCGATAAACAAGTCTTTATAGCCCATTTTGCTCCATACCGCCATCTGCTCCATGGCCTGATCCAAAACGACATTAAACAACTCGTCGATATAACCGTAACGTTCGCATAACGGAATAAAGTCCAAAGGCGGCACCAAACCGCGTTGAGGATGTTGCCAACGCACCAACGCTTCCCAACCTTTAATCTGCTTGTCTTCAATATCAATTTGAGGTTGGAAGTTTAAGAAAAACTCCTTATTTTTCAAAGCACGCGGCAATTCACGCGCCAAATCCAAATTGCGAATACGATCGGACACAAACGCAAATAAATTATCTTGGCGCAACTGCCCCATGTAATATAACTGGTCAAGCTGTTGCACAAAAATATCCATACACTGCACAAGCACCTCGCTCAAGCGACGGCCGGGGATAAGGGCGCACACAACACCCAACACCGCATCTTGATGACAAATCGGTTGCGCAAAAAATGTGTAATCTTTTTTATCTTTGTCTTTGATAACGGCGCTGACCGAATGTTTTTTCTGTAAAGCCATAAAGGCTGGCTCATCTTTTCTGTCCAACGACAAAACAGAATCCATAGGCGCCAACGCGCTTTTAGGACCGGCCGAGCCGACAACGCAAATGGACTGGTCCGGTTGGACAACACCCACCCACAACAGCGGCACTTTTAACAGGTCAGCCACTTCATCCGTAATCTTTGGCAACAAGGCCGCTAAAGGCTCCCCCTTCAGGAAATGGTCCAACGCATATGTAAAGGCTTGATCAAGCGCTTTACGGAAAAGATTTTCGGTCAATCGTGTTTGCATGACACTCTCCTTTTTTATCCCTATTGCCTGTTAGTTTAGCAAATAAAAATCATAATGCCAACAAAAAAGATACAAAGCACATATCCTTCTTGACAAAAAAATCAAAATATGACACAATGAGCCATTATGCGTTTAGGAGACGGACAATGAGCGATATATATGATCTTGAGGATGAAACCGAAGGCCGCGAAGCAGGCCGTAAAAGTTTTGAGAACGGTGAGCCTGCCAAATATTTGCGGCATCCCAGACAGCACAATATCGTGTTCAAGCGGACAAACGACGACAAATTGGTAAAGTTGGGTTATATGTCCGACGTGCCCTTTGCCGCCGGCTATATCCAAGGTCGCGAAGCCGCCGCCCGCGAAAAAGAGTTCAAAAAAGCCTTAGGAAAGGTGCCGACTTTAGCCGACAAATTGAAAGAAGAACCCTCGATAGACACCACCCAAGAACCCTATCGTATCAAAGGCAAATTGCAAGAATATCCGCCATTTTTAACGGACACATTGACCTCTTTCAGACAAAAAGAAAACATGCGCGACGGGTATGCCGAGGGCAAGAAAGCCCATTTAGCACACCAACCCTGCACGTATCGCATCGACGCAGAGCGACAAGTATGGGAAAGACCGGCCGGCACAAATCAGTGGGTCCCCAGCTCAAAACCCTATGTGTATGTCAAAGGATTTTTGTCCGGTTGGAACGGGCAAAAAGCTCCGGCAAAAACATTGTGGCTTTCCGTTAAAGCGGAAACACTTGTGTTACGCCCTGACTCTGATACGCCGGATGTGATAACAGAAAGCACGCGAGGTTGGATAGACGGTGCGCGTGCGCGTAGCCTGTATGCCCCTTTAACAGATGTTCGTCCGCCTTACATTTTCAAAAACAAGAAATTATTGGCTTATGTGACGAAAGATAAATGGACCACCTATTATGTGCCTATTGAAAGCCCCGACAGTTATGCCTATGCGGTAGCTTTTATTAAAGGTTGGAACAAATGGGCCAACAACAATATCAAAGAGAGCAAACAGGTGCAGCCGGTGCGCAGAGCACGTAACCTGCGCCAAGGCAAATTGTCGCTCATTGAAAAAGAACACAATTAGGTGATTACGGTAAGTGTTTGCCGGATAATTTATTTTCTATTTTCTTCAGCAAAGCCGGAGAGCTGTCGTCGGGCAACACGCGGGCATGCGCCCATTGAAAACGCGCTTCACGTTTGCGGCCCTGTTTATAATACACATCGCCCAAATGATCATTGACAGCCGCATTGGCCGGCACCTTCTCTACAGCCTGTTCCAATACTTTCGCGGCTTTATCGTATTGACCCATGCGATAATAAACCCAGCCCAAGGTATCTAAAATATGACCATCTTCCGGCGCCAATTCAACAGCCTTTTGCGCCAGTTTCAAGGCCTTGTCCAACGATTTATTTTGCTCGGCCCATGTGTAAGCCACATAGTTCATATAAATAGGGTTATCCGGTGCTAAAGACAGGGCGATTTGTAAATCGGGCAACGCTTTTTTGGTTTGCCCCAACCTGTCGTAACACGACCCGCGATTAAAATAAATCACCGCAGTTGCCGGCTCGCGCGCATTGCCAAACACATCCAGCGCGTTGGTATAAGATGCCACCGCAGACGGGCAATCATCCGCTTGTGCTTGTAAATCGCCTAAAATCAGCGAAAAAATAGGAATACGCGTATATTCTTTGGCCAGTTTTTGCATAATGTCTATGCCGGCCTGTGTTTGCTTCATACGTGCTAAATTGAGGGCGCGACGTATCTGGAAAGAAAAGGCTAAGGCTTTTTCGTCAGCGCCGGCCAAATACAACTGATTCGCCTGTTCAAATTGTTCTGCGTTTTCCAATAATTCGCCAATGTAAAGGCGCATAATCGGATCGGGAGCCAAATGAAAAGCCAACTGCGCCAAATAAAGCGCTGTTTTGGACGAATCCATCTGCGCCAACAATTGTGAAAAATCATTAAACACTAATGCTAACCCTTTTTGCGGCGTATCGACACGCAAACTGCTTAAATCAGACGACATAATCTCGCGTCCGGAAAAAGATTCGGCCTGCATTTGCTGATAGAGTGTGAAAAACGCGTTATCGGCCGGCATAAAACGATTTTCGCTAAAAAAGCGATTCATGGCCAACATCGCCCGTAACAAGCGACGCGATTTGATTTCGGCAAACAGGTTGTCATAGGCTTCCTTGGCCTGTGGGAGTTTGTGAAAATATTCAAAAATCAGAGCCCGATTAAATAAATACAAGGCCGCCAGGTCCTTATTGCCTTCCAAATCCTTCAAAGAATCCAATGCTTCCTGCATTTTGTTTTGTCCGACCAGCAACCAAGATTTAACCAAAGGCGCCAATAAAACAGTATAGCCTTCGCGTTGCTCAACAGACATCAGCTGCGCGGCCTGGTCATACTTGTTTTTCTTGACTAAATCCGTAAACAACGCCAAACGCGGCAACAGGTTCGCCGGATCGGCATCTAATGCCTTTTGCGCATAAGGCAACGCCTCGGGCAACTGACCGGCCAGCACATAAAGTAAATACGTTTGGTTGATTAGATCCGGATGTGTCGGGTCTTTTTCCAACGCTTGGGCTGCGGCTTTGGCTGCTGCACCATAATCGCGCGACGCTTGCGCAAATTGCGACACCAGGTAAGCCCCGAAAGCCGCATCAGCGGGAATATCTCTCAACTCTCGATCCGCAAACCAACTTTCTTGTTCCGCTACGGCTTCTTCCGCATCCAACGTGGGCAAGGCCGATGACGGAGACGCGGCATCTTTATTTGCAAAATAAACGCAAGCCGATAAAGCGCTTGCGGCGACGACGAACAAAAACCCGATTCTTTTTTGCATTTTTTTCATATTCTGTGATTTAAGACTCGCTTTTTTTACCGGAATATTATATAGTATAAGCCAAAAGAAAGCAAAAATACAGTGTTTTATTTATGAGCACGCAAAAAAACATTTTAGAGTGGTATCAGTTGGCCGGCGTCACCGAGGCTATCGGCGAAGAACCCGTCAATCGCTTGCAACCCAAAACAACGACCACAGAGCCGCTCAACCCGCTCAACAACTTGATTAACGACGCCCGTAACGGCGCACAAAAAGCCACAGATTTGGAGCAATTGCGACAACTGCTGTTGTCTTTTGACGGATGCGCTTTGAAAAAAACAGCCACCCAATTGGTGTTTGGCGTCGGGCCCTTACAACCGGATGTCATGTGCGTCGGCGAGGCGCCTGGCGCGGACGAAGATCGTGTGGGCGAGCCCTTTGTCGGCGAAAGCGGACAATTACTGGAAAAAGCACTCAATGCCATCGGCTTATCCCGCAAAAAAAACTGTTATATTTCCAACATTATCCCTTGGCGTCCGCCCGGGAATAGAACGCCCTCACAATCGGAAATTGCCATGTGTTTGCCCTTTATCCGCAAGCATATCGAACTTGTCAAACCCAAAGTTTTACTGTGCTTGGGCGCAGTGGCTTTAAGTGCTTTAATGAAAAAAACAGGGCCGATTTCAAAAGCGCGCGGCACGTGGATGACCTATACTTACGACGGATTAAATATCCCGACTATGGCGGTCTTTCATCCGGCCTATCTGTTGCGCACACCGGCACAAAAGAAAGTTTTTTGGAAAGACTTATTGGCTGTGCGGCAATTTTTGGACAATTAGTTTTTCACATACAGAAAATAACTGGGCACGCGGCCGGCTTTTAGGCCTTTTTGCTCATAGCGCGTCGTCACCCAATCGGCCGGTGGACAATGAATATCTTTCTGCGTTTGTCGCCATAAGCCCGTCTCTTGCATGACCTGTTGCGCCCATAGAGCATAGTCGGCAGCATCCGTTGCCACCTGTAACCACCCATCCGATTTCAACAGGCGCGCCAACTGTTGTTGTTGAGACGGCACCAAAAAGCGCCTTTTTTCGTGTCTTACTTTTGGCCAAGGGTCCGGATACAACAGAAAAATCCCGTCAAAAATGCCATCGGGCAACGCGTCAAATACTTGACGAATATCGTCCGGATAAATGCGCACATTTTGCACCTGCGGGTTTTGGTGAAGCATATCCACCAAAGAGGCCACGCCATTGACAAAAGGCTCGGCGCCAATAAAAAAGGCTTCGGGATGACGCTGTGCCACGGCGAACAAATGCTCGCCACCGCCAAAGCCGATTTCCAAATAAAGCGGCACGCCTTTGGGCAACGACGCCACATCCGAAAACCGCACGCGCGGCAAAAAAGTTTGCATAAGCGCCTGACGGGCCGCGCTCAACCTTTTACCATGATGTCGTCCATAAAATCGTAAAACAGGACCGGCCATGCACGCTCACTTTAAGGTCGATTCAATGTGCCAAATCTGATCGGCGTATTCTTTGACCGTTCTGTCGGAAGAAAACACGCCGGACGACGCAATATTCATCAACGATTTGCGCGACCAACTCATTTTGTCTTGATAATCTTTTTCTATCTGTTCGTGAATTTTGACATAGGCATCAAAATCCGCCAACACCATATAAAAATCATCAAACATAATTTTTTGAAACAAAGGCGTAAATAAGTTCGGATCTTCCGAGAACAGGCTGGATGTCAAGGCGTCCATCACGCGTTTAATAGCCGGGTTACCATTGTAATAATCCCAAGGCTTATGCGTGCCGTTTTTATGGCGGTCAAACACTTCAGACGCGGTCAGGCCGAACAAATAAAAGTTCTCTTCGCCCACGACTTGCCGAATCTCCACATTCGCCCCGTCCAGTGTGCCGACCGTCAAAGCGCCGTTCATCATAAACTTCATATTGCCTGTGCCGGACGCTTCGTAACCGGCGGCAGAAATCTGTTCGGACACCTCTGTGCCGGGAATAATAATCTCGGCCACCGACACTTTATAATCGGGAATAAAGACCACCTGCAACTGATCGTGCACTTTCTTGTCATTATTCACTACCATCGCAATATTGTTCAACAGCTTGATAATCAACTTAGCAACGGTGTATTCCGGCGCCGCCTTGCCCGCAAAGATATAAGTTTTGGGCGAAGCTAACCGCACACCATCTTCCACAATGGATAAATACTGATGCATAATGTGCAGAGCATTGAGCAACTGACGCTTGTATTCGTGAATACGCTTGGTCTGCGCATCAAAAATCGAATCGGGATTGACCAACACGCCCGTTGTTTTGGCAATAAAGTCAGCCAAACGACGCTTGTTTTGAGCTTTAACATCCCACAATTGTGTCAAAAAGCCTTCATCGGTCACGGCCGATTCCAGCTGATGCAGTTGCTGTAAATCGGTAATCCACCCGTCGCCAATGCGCGAGGAAATCAAATCTGCCAAGCCCATATTCGCCGACAACAACCACCGACGCGGCGTCACGCCATTGGTTTTGTTATTAAACTTTTCAGGCCACATATTGTAAAAATCGGGCACCAACTGATGTTTTAAAATATCCGTATGAATCGCGGATACACCATTGACGGAAAAACTGCCGGCAATCGCCAAATAAGCCATGCGAATCTTCTTGTCGTTGCCTTCTTCAAAAATGCTCATCGCAATGCGCTTGGACGGGTCGTTCGGATAATACGCCTGCACCTGCTTTAACAACCACGCATTGATGTCGTTGATAATCAGCAAATGACGCGGCAACTGTTCTTCAAACAGGCGCACAGACCACTTTTCCAACGCTTCCGGCAACAAGGTGTGATTCGTATAGGCCATCGTGCGCGAGGTAATATCAAAGGCTTCTTCAAACGACAAGCCGTGCACATCCATCAAAACACGCACCATTTCGGCAATCGCCAGTGTCGGGTGCGTATCATTGAGCTGGATAACCACTTTTTCGGGCAAAAGATGTAAATCATCATATTCTTCCAAAAAGCGACGCAAAATATCATTGACCGCACAGGAAACAAAGAAATATTGTTGCATCAGGCGCAGTTTGCGACCGGCTTCAAACGAATCCGACGGATACAACACTTTGGAAATGGTCTCCATTTGGATCTTGTTTTCCACCGCCTCAATATAGCCGCCGGCGTTAAATGCTTGCAAGTCCAAAGCTGTTGACGAAAAAGCCGAAAACAGGCGCAAATAATTGACCGTTTCGCCACCATAACCAACAACAGGCATATCGTTCGGCACACCCATAATGTGATCTACATCCACCCAATGCGGATAGCGTTTTCCGTCTTTTTCCTCATAGTGAATACGCCCGCCGACCGGCACATAACAGGCGCGGTCCGACCGTTCAATCAGCCAAGGCGAACTTCTGTCCAACCACGCGTCGGCGCTTTCTTTTTGATAGCCGTTTTCAAAACGTTGCCGAAACAGGCCGAACTGGTAATTGATGCCGTAACCATAGGCCGGATAACCCAAGGTCGCCATAGAATCCAAAAAACAGGCGGCCAACCGCCCTAACCCGCCATTGCCCAACGCCGGATCGTATTCTTCATCCAACACATCTTTGAGGGCAATTTTCGTATTGAGCTTGATTTGGTCCAACTCATCGTAAATACCAAAGTTTTTCAAGGTGTCTGTCAGCATACGACCAATCAGATATTCCAGCGACAGATAATACACACGCTTGGGATGACAAGATTCGTGGCGTGAAGCGGTTGAAAACATCTGATCGACACACACATCACGCACCGCCAACGCCAAAGCCGTAAACAAATGTTCTTTGGACGCCTCTTCCATGCGCTTGCACAGCGTATATTTCATATGGTGTTCAATACGTTCGGCCAACGCGCGCGGGCTGGGTTTCTTATAGGTGGACTGTTTCATCTTCAAACGCTCCTTATTCAACTTGTCTAGTTTTAACACACACAAAAAGAAAAAACTAGTATTTTATAAAAATTAACTGTATATTAAAAAAATCAGAAGTATTCTTAACCAAGAAGTCATATAAAAGGATGGGACCATGTTTAAAAAATTCTTGCTTACCGCGTGTGTTTTGGTAGCTGCGCCGGCTATGGCTCAAGAGGTGTTCTGGGGCTTTGATGAAGACGACAACACAATGATTATTCCGCAGGAATGTGATAATGCGTTCTATGAAGGCAGCACATTGATGAATCCAGAAGAATTATACGAAATCGGTATGCATTTCCTGGAAGAGCCCGGCTATGTTCGCCAAGGCGCCGGCTATTGCTTGTTGGCCGCCGCACAACTCGGCAACGTGGATGCGCAATATCAAGTCGCGCAAATGTATCACAAGGGCTTGGCTTTGCCGAAAAGCGACTTAGCCGCCTATAAGTGGGCCACCTTGGCTGCTTTGAACGGACATGAAGAAGCCGACAAGTTTGGCGCTTCCATTGAACAGTTCTTGTCTATTGACGATATTCAGGCTTCCACCAGCACATTGGGCGATTCGTTATCCCTGATTCGCCAACGTCAGCAAGACGAATTGGAAAATGTGACCAAAGAAGTGGAAAGAATGCGCGATGTCGTCTCCACTTTGAACCAGGAAGTCATGGAATTGGAACATTTCGGACGAATCTTGACAGACTCGCAACGCCAACGCGCCGATTTGCCCACAACGGCCTCTGCCGAAGCGACAGAAGAAGGCGGAGAGGAAGAAGATCTGCTGACGACAGCACAACCGGAAGAGCCGGCTGAACACAAGACGATTTTCTATCAAAAACGCACGGTCCGGACCGAATGAGATTCGTTTTCCTCGGACTGCTATGGGCCAGTATAGCCTGTGCGCAGGACTTTATTCCCAATCTCCCCGATATTCCGTTGCCGGAAGGCGCCGAAAGCGAATCCGTGTTTGACTTTGATACCGACGACACACACTTGACACAAGTCGTCGTGTATGCGCCCTCATCTTTGAAAGAAACACAACAATTTTATAACGAGACGTTGCCGCAATTGGGTTGGCAATCTGCGGGTGAGAATCACTTCAAACGCGGGGAAGACACCCTCACTTTAGAGCCCGTTTCCGCGACAAAGGATCTGACCACATTACGCCTGCAATTAAAGGCTGCGATAAATAACCCTTGACTTTCTTATTTTTTTCCGCTAAAAACAATCTTAACTTTTAACTTACAAAGGACAGAAAACTATGGCAAATCATCATTCTTCAAAAATCAGAATTAAACGTAACGCGAAAGCACAAACCGTCAATACCGCTTATGTGGCTCAATTAAAGACCATCGTGCGCAGTTTGGAAAAACTGATCGCCGCCGGTGAAAAAGAAGCCGCCAAGGCGCAAATGCCGAAAACAGAATCGGCTTTGACAAAGGCTGCCAAAAAGGGCGTGATTAAACAAAAAGCCGCTTCGCGTAAGACTTCCCGTCTGAACGCCAAAATCAAAAAGATGGCATAAGCGTTTAAACACCGTTCAAGCCCGCAGAAATGCGGGCTTTTTTAATGCCTGTGGCGAATCTAACGCGGGCGATTCGAAAAAAAGAATCATAAAAAACAAGAACTTGTGATGAAAAAAACAAGATATAGAGTCGTTTTTGATATTTTGCGTCAAGCAATTTAATTGCATTTTTTGCAAAAAGTTTTGTTGCAGAAAATACTCATCCTCGTAATATCATAGTATCAACACAGAAAAAAATAGAGACTCGTATGCAGAAAGACTTACAACAGCAATGGCAGCAAATATGTGAAAGGATTCGGAACGAATCCCGCGACGCTGTGCTGCAAGGCTGGCTTTCTCAGTTGTCTCCGGAAATGACGGACGCGGAAAACATTGTCATCTCTGCTCCGACTCGCTTTATGCGTGATTGGCTGGTCGATAAGGCTTATGACGCCTTGATGACATCCATATGGCAACAGATCAACCCCGCCATCAAAGCGGTTCAATTCGCGGTTTTGCCGGCACCTGAAATGCCGGAAGAAGAACCCGTTGCCGAAGTCATCACCGACAATGCGGATTCGAATCTGTCCCACCTCAATCCGGCTTTTACCTTTGAAAACTTTGTTGTGGGCAAGCCCAACGAATTTGCAACAGCCGCCGCGCGCCGAGTCGCGACCATTGCCGACATTGCTTTCAATCCTTTGTATATCCACAGTTCCGTCGGTTTAGGCAAAACGCACCTGATGCACGCGATTGCTTGGGAGTTGCGCAAAAGCCGCCCGGGTTGCCGCTTCTTGTATCTGTCGGCCGAACAGTTTATGTATCAATTTGTTAAAGCGCTCAAAACGCAGGATACGCTGTCTTTCCGCGATATGTTCCGCGAAGTGGATGTCTTGATGGTGGATGATATTCAGTTTATTTGCGGCAAGAAAGCTACACAGGAAGAGTTCTTCCACACCTTTAATGAGCTAATCAGCGAAGGCAAGCAGATTGTGCTTTGCTCTGACAGTTCCCCACTAGCCCTCAAAGACATTGACGCGCGCTTAAAGACTCGTCTGGCACAAGGGCTGGTTGTCGATATTTTCCCGACCACCTATGAAATGCGAATCGGCATCTTACAATCGAAAGCACAGGCTATGAACGCCGCTATTCCGCAAGATGTCATCGAGTTTTTGGCCGAGCGAATCACGACCAATGTGCGTGAGTTAGAAGGCGCGTTACGCCGAGTCGTCGCCAATGCGCAATTGCTGGGCAGCCCCATTACCTTGGACACCACCAAGATGATTTTGCGGGACACGCTCAATCTGTATGAAAAAGAGTTGTCCATTGACCTGATTCAAAAAGAAACAGCCGAATATTTCCAGATTCAGCCCAACAACTTGAAATCAAACAGCAAAGAACGTCGCGTGGCGCAACCCAGACAGATTGCCATGTATTTGTCCAAAGTGCTGACAACGCACTCTTTACCGGAAATCGGCGCCGCCTTTGACCGCGATCACACCACCATTATGCACGCTGTCCGCACCATCGAGGAACGCATGAAAGCCGACCTTAAAGTATATGAAGATGTCGAAGCGTTGCGCAAGTCCTTACAAAGATATTCCTGACCCTCTTGAAAAAACGTGTTGAGCATCCTATGTTATTCTTATCAACACACAATGAGGTTTTATCATGGCAAGATTGACATTTAATACGCCCTTTATGTTAGGCTTTGATCATTTAGAGCAAATGCTGGAACAATTTGCCAAAGCCGGCAACGACACCAACTATCCGCCCTATAACATTGAACAGATAGCGCCGCGTCGCTTGAAATTGTCTTTGGCGGTTGCAGGTTACAGCGAAAATGAGTTGGAAGTCGCGTTGGAAAACAATCAACTGATTATCTGCGCGCACCCGATGGAAGAGCCGGAAAAGCAGTTTTTATACAAAGGCATTGCGCATCGGCAATTTCGCCGCTCCTTTATGTTGGCTCAAGGCATGAAAATCAAATCGGCCTCGTTGGAACAAGGCTTGCTTTCCATAGATTTGGAACAGCCGGCGCATATCCAAAAAACAACCAAAATTAAAATTAACACACCGGCCCAAAAGAAAATCGCATGGACAACAGATGATTAGTTCTCAAACGCCCGAAAATACACCGCAAATTGTCTATATACGCAAAGACGTAATCAACAATCGTCTTGTTTGGACGTTGCGTGAAGAACACGGAGAACTGTTGGCTTATTCCGAAGATAAAGCCGCTTTAGAAACCGCTGTGGATGAAAACTATACGTTGGTGACAACGCACTAATTTTTCAAATCAGGTATCACAAACTGAGCAAAATAACCCGGCCGAATAATGGTCGAGGCATAACCCACATTGGCCGTCTGAATCAAGAACTCGGACACACTGGCCAATTGAGATACTAACTTAAATAATTCTTGGGCTTTGATTTCTTTGCGAATATTGTTCATCACATATAAAACGCAACGTTCGCCACGTGGCGCATAACCACAACGCCGCAAGCCTTTTTCGGCGTCCGGATTTTCCACAACACCGGACAAGCCTTGCGAGACGACCGCTTGTTTGCCACCGCCGAACAAAGCCGCACCAAACAAAATGCCGACCACAAATATACCAATCATCATGGCAATGAAAACTTTCGTTTTCAATAAAGACACAGGCAAGCGCAAATCCTCGACCACATTGCTGTCCGGCATAGTTTTTTCTGCCGCTTTAGGTTTGGCATCTTCAGCCCACGCCCGAGCCACTTCCTCTTTCGGCTCATCAGGAATCGTCGGGGCATGCGCAGCCGGCATGTTATTCAAATCAGAACTGTTAGGCATAGGAAAACGAGGTTGTTCCGACATAATTACTCCCTTATCATCAACCGCACAAGGCGGGGTTTAATTGTAATAAAATATTCCACCTGTGCAGCAGTTGGACCAAAAATTGTATTCGGCAAGTCAATCACATCCAAAGTGTCATCAATGTCATAAATGGCATCAAAGGCTGTGATTTCGCCTTGTTTTGTGGAAACAGAGAACTTGGTCTGCATCTTATCGGTATCATAGACCTCGCCCTTGAGATTCATCACCAGGTCACGGCCCTGCCCGTCACTGCACAAACCTAAAGAAAACAGCACATCAAAGTTGGCCGGCATGACCGCAATTCCTTCACACACCGGCGTGACCGAGCCTCTTTTCTCCAAATCCTGCACCATTGTCCAACCTTTTTTCTGATGATCAGAAATCAACAGGCGACCGGCCAATCCGTTCAAAGAAGAATTGACGCGTTTAGCACCGAATTGTTTAACAATCGGCTCCCAATCCGCAATCTCCGGAGACAAGCGATAAAACTTCACGTCCCAAACCAACAATTGCGGTCGTTGACGAATGGTGTCTAACAGGTTTTGCGTAATGGCATAGGTATCACTGTTCAAATTCAGATAGAGCACATTTTCGCTCCAATCCGGCTTCATATCAAAAACTTTTGCACCGCGCAAAGCGTCAATGATGGCATACATGCCTAAACGCCCCGCCGGCATATGCACTTCAAAAGTCGCTTGACGCGCAACGTGCAACGTCTTTTCCACCGCGTCATAACGCACAAAGGCATCGCCTAAACGAGCGATTTCCCACACAACATCCTGCAACGAGCCTTCCAAGCCCTTGACCGCAATATTGGGAAACACACCGTCATCCGAACATACTTTGATACCGGCTTCGGCCACCAATTCCTGCAACACGGCATCCAACGGCATTTGCGAAGCTTCAAACTTGTCCACATTAAAGGCCGGCAAAGTATCGCCGCCCACAGGCCACAAAACCAATTCGCCCGGCTGCACAACGACGCTTTGGACCACTTCCAAGGCCGGCGTGCTTGTTTGACACCGCACCGCCTTTTCGATGTTTAATTTGTTCATTTCAACATCATGCAGTTCGACGGCCCCGACGGGGAGGCTCAACAACATCAGCAAAGCGAGCAATTTTTTCATTCGTCTGACTCCTGTTTTTTCGATTTTTTCTCTTTGGAGGACTTCTTTTCTTCTTTTTTGGCTGCCTCTTCTGCGGCCTCTTTGGCCTCTTCTTCTTTCTTGGCAGCCTCATAAGGATCTTCAATCGCCTCAAAGTCATTCGGATCCGGTCCGACATCTTCTTCAGGGCCGGTGTCCAACGGACCTAAGATATCTTCTACCTTTTTAGGATTCAACTGTTCTTCCACGGATGCAGGATATTCGTCAGCCAAATCAAGAATCTCTTTGTCCAAAGCGGCCACCAAACTTTCGATAGCTTCCCGACCGCCTTCAACCGCTGTCGGCAACACCGCCTCATATTTAGCGTTATCTAACAAAGCCTGCGCATCATCATGCAAGGTGCGCATTAAATCGACCAAGAAACCATAATACGGATAGTTTCTCTTGTCTGACAATTTCAAACGCACAGAGCGCGCATTTAACCAGGCAAAGACATCTTCGTATAAGTGCCACTCACGCAACACATTTTCCACTTCCCAGTCTTTGTTTGTGTTTTCGCGCTGGACGGGCTCAACTTGTGCTTGCGCTTCGGCCTCTTCCAACGTCGTCGGGAAATCTTTGTCCAAGGGGATATCGTCGGCGGCAGGCTCTTGCATTTCGGCAACTTCATCCTGCGGGGCCGGCTCCACAATTTCCGGGGCACTGATTTCTTCCGCGGCCGGTTCCTGTTCAACGGGCGCCACTTCCTCGGACGCCTCAACAGTTTCCGCAGGCGTCTCTACAGATGTCGGTTCGGCAATCTCTTGCACTTGTTCGGCGGGCTCTTCGGCCGGTTGTTCAACAGCCTCTGGGGTCACTTCTTCAGCACTTTCTTTAACAGCAACTTCTGCGGGGGCTTCTTCGGCAACGGGAGCAGGCTCAACCGGCTCTTCGGCCACCTCTTCCGGTTCCGCCTTACCATCCGGACGTAAGATATTTTCAAACGCCTGAGCCACCGCATCGGCCGGCGTGCCTTCCGGGCTGTCGAATAATTTAGATTCATCGACCATTTGTTCATCAACAGCCGGCGTTTCTTCGGCCTCTTGTGTTTCCTGCTGCACTTTTTCCACTTGTGCATCCCATTGCGGAGATGACGCAGCCTCTTCCGGCTCTAACTTTGTTTTCAAAGTGCGCACCAAGTTCATGCCTTCGTCGCCAAAAAACTCCATCCAATATTCCAAGACGGGCAACCGGGCCGCCACTTGCGTTTTATCCAATTGCGCCGGATCTTTCAAATATTCTTGAATTTCGGAATAAGCGGCTGTCGCACCATAATAGTGGATAGCATGATCGGCGCGTTCCTTCAGCAAATCTTTTTGAGACGCTTCTAATTCTGCCTTGTCCAAAACGGAAGGCAACAGAGAGATCCAATCATCCCCCAAAGACGCTTCTGCCGCCTTGACCACAGCCTGCAATGTCTCCAGGTCATTTTGATACATTGTCAAGGCATCGATTACTGCTTGTAAAGAAGGGTCATTTACCATGTCTATCTCCTTTTTCTTTGAATTATAGTGTATCGCGTCATAGTTAATATTTGCTTAAAGTTCACTCGTCCTCGCCCACTGGTTGCACCGAAAACTTAGGGGCGTCATTTTGCTGCTGACGCAACAATTGAGCCACCTGTTCGGATGTTGGTTTATCGGCTTCGGTCATTTCCTCAATCACAACCTCGTCAAAAGTATGCGGCGCACTGGCACTTTGCCCATGTAAAATCGCGATAGCCCGCTGATTGATGGTATCACATAAAGCTGCCTTGTTACGACGCTGACTGTCTTGCAAATCTTGTTTTTGTTGCGCCTGAACCCGATGGATTTTTTCAACGGTATCAGCCAAATTAGTCTGCATTTTTTGCACATCAGAATCAATGACAAGCGACTCCAACAAACGAATAATTTTTTGCTGATAATCGTCATAGCGCGCCAACGCGTCCTTTTCAATAGACGCCAAAGTTTCGCCGGCGCAGGCTGACATATCACCGGCCAACGATTGAATCTTTGTTTCCGTCAAGACATGATCCGTCGAGGCTCCGCCGACAGCGCCGCCACCCCATGTGCTCCACAACGGCGACAAAGCCTCGGCAGGCGGCAACAACGCAGCTTCCATGCTGGTGATATCCACCGGCTCGTCCGCCGCATCCTCTGCACCCGACGCACCAGAAGCATTAGCCCCTGCTGCTTTATTGCGCAAATAAGTGCGATATTCGTGTAATTCATTACCGCCGGGAATTGAGTTCAAAGCGGTCAGTGCTTCCGCATCCGCGGCCAACAGCATTTGGTTAAATTGCTCCATAGAGTGATCGTCCAAATGCGCCATTTGGCGGAACAGATTCATCAGCCGACGCGCCACCGCAATCGGGGTTTCGTCGCCTTCTTTTTTCTGCTTTGCTTTCTGCCAATCTCTGATTGTATAAACCATAATCAACCTCACAAGAAATGAATATAGGTAACTTTATGCGCCGTTTTCAGTTGTTCGGGCGATACGTCATACGGCGTATTCGTCGCACAATTTTCCAAACAAAAAGCCTCTCCCTTTTGACGCAAATAGCCAACCTCTACCTGTTTTTCACTCACTTCGACGACCGCCACATCTCCCACAGCGGGCGTCAAACTTTTATCCACAAATAACATCACGCGCTTGCCGGGCAAACTCAACCGACGTGCCGACACCACCAACGCATACAACGCGGGGATGTGTAAAAACTCGGCTTCCAACATATCCACCGGATGGTCCGCATCCACCGTCAAGACGCCCTGTCCGTCTTCCTGTCCCACCAACGCAATCTTGGGCGTGTATAACAGTTTCTCATTCATGGGCAGGTCATTGTAACCGCCTTTAGAGTGAAAAATGCCTGGTTTATCCCCCTTCTTAAAGGCCTTTAACGCGCCAGCCATATCCAATTCATACACCTGCATTTGCAAAGCTTCTGTGCTCAGTCCCAAAGCATGCGCGATTCGCTGTAACTGCGTCTCATCCACCTCGCGCTGCCCCATTTCTATGCGATGATAAACCGACAAGGTCATCCGCGCACCACGCGCCACATCCTGCAACGTCAAACGTTTTTGCCCGCGCAAATAACGCAAGCCGGCACCTAAGGTTTTCAGACCGCTGGTCTCGTTGATTTGTTTGCGACGCTCCTGTTCTTTTTTCCACGAATGGACAACTTCCGGCTGCGATGTCGTTTCATAAACAAACACGCTCTCTTTCGGGCAATCCAAAAAAGTCACAATGCGTTGCAGTTGTTGTTCGTTAATGGCGCGATAGCCTTTTTCAATTTTACTGACAGCCGACAAACTGACGCCCAGCTCATCTGCCAACGACTTCATGGTCTTACCGCGCATGCGTCTTAACATACGAATCTGATTGGGAAATACGATCTCTTCCATAAAAAACTCCTTACCCTTACTTTTATATCAGATTTTATACCACAAAAATAGACAAAAAAACAACAAAAATTGTCTATTTTTTTAAAAATAAGATTTTCTCTGGCCAAACAAGCATCACGAAGGCGTGGCGGCATCTGTAATAGCCTTGCGCACAGCATCACGTATAGCAATAAAGCTCTTGTGCACGCTCGCACCAAAGGCCGAGGCCGCGCTCCCCATGGACGCCCCTAATATCTTGTCAGCAAAAAGCACGGACAACGCCAAAATCCGATACGTAAACCAACTCAAAATAATGAACATAATGGCCATTTTGAAGTTTTTAGATACACTAAACAGCTCGACCAACGGCTCAACGCTGCCCTTCGGATCATTCAACACGTTCCTGATAATGATGGCGGCTTCTGCCGTCGGCGTAACCACTGTCACAAAAGCTTCCGTAATAAAGGCGGCCGCAATGGACAACGTCACCAAACACAACAGTGCATGCACAAACACCGTAAATGCGCGTGTGGCAAAGCCACGGGTTGGCTTATACATCAAAGCCAAACACCAAATCGGGAATGGCACAAAGAACAACGCCATGCGCAGCACAACTTCCACCATGAAATAAGGTAGCAAGAACATGATAAAATAACTGGCAATAGTCAATATCAAGCCGGTTACCATCAGATTCACATCCGCGAAAACATGTTTGTCAGCCTCGTCTTCGGCCTGGGTCCCCGAATTGACATAGCGCGCACGGCACGTTAAAGCTTGCCCTACTGCCAACGAAGTGACAACAACCTTGAAATTATTATATACCGGGCACATAACCGCGTTTTTAATTTCAGGCCCCAAGATGGAAACATCTTTATCTGATTGTTGATACCGCGGGATATATTTCAGATATTTGGAACTATCCCATTGCGTGTTATCTGCACAATAATTGGGCATCGCTACCCGACTTTCCGTTGTGGAAATAGGCGACGTCGTTTCGCCCAAGGCGGTAGCGTCCGACGTCACTTGTGCCATCCATCCGCTCAGGCGAGCAAACGGCACGGTCAACGTTTCCAGCACCCACGATACAGGCTGTTGCAATAGCAAAACAATCAGGATGAACCACAGAACTTTAGCAAAAACAGCGCCGGCAAACGTGACCCCGTCGTCTACACCAATCAGGCAACGCGCCACCATCCACATCAACCATAAACAAAAACATAAGGCCAGAACAACAAGCATATACTGGCTGACATATCCTTCAAAAATTAAAGTAGTGACATCAACGGCGGTTATCGCCAAGCCAACCAACATACAAGTATAACAATCTTTTTGATCGTCTTCGGCATATTGACGCGGGGTTTTGCAGCCATCAGCATCTTCAAACATTTTACAGTGTTGATAATAAGCCAAAGTGGCTTCGATTAAAAACACCTGTTTTTTCTTCTCGTCATCCCAAGGCTTTTCGGTTTCCAGCAGGCCTTTCTGGGCTGACATCTGCTTCATTTTGGTTTCGTATTCTGATGATACATGTTGCTTCTGACATTCGTCACACTGGAACGGTTTGAAAATATCAAGACCCTCTTGCATCCAGGTGTCTAGTTGTTCTTGCGTCACCTCGCTGTCCCCTTCTGCAGCGGTCCTGGCTTTGGCCACGACATGACATTGATTTTCCCCTTCAGACATAGGCTCAACTTGAATATAAGCAATATCAGCGTGCGCAGCGCCGGCCATGATGAACAAACAACCGAGGAAACATAACCAATGCCGATGTTTATACACGCAATATGTGCCTATAACCACAATCAACAACAGCGCCACCATACACCAAGCAACGATCCCGGCAACCGTCACAAAGGAGGGCGGCAGAGAAACCAGACCCCAGGCCACCAACGCCAACAACACGGCCTCGACAAATAAAAGGGAACGCTTTTTGAAAGACAGCTTCTTAAACATGTTTAACTCCCTTCGTCCGACTCGGAAGACGAGCCGCCCTTTGTATAGTCGTGGTGAGACGGGCTCCGCTGCTCTTCCCCTTCTTCGTTGACCGTATCTCGGACAGCGTTCATATTGCTGTAAGTTCCGTTATCCTGCGCATCCACCCAGCCGGTGTTTTTCAACCATCTGTCGGCAATGCGTTTCCACAACGGCTTTTTCTTCTTGGGCTTAGGCTTTTTCTCTTCTGTCTTCGGGCGTGGCCGCGGGGGCGGAGGAGACGCTTTTTTACGCCTGTAGAAGTCGCGGATTCTTTGGACAAAGCTTTTTTTGATGGGCGAAGGCGTCCTTCTCCTGCCCAATTTTTTCAACCACTCGAGGAAGTTGAAATTCTTCAGACGCTCAAACAGTTTACGCGGCGCAGAACGCACCCAGTTGAAGCCGTTGGCAGTCCATTGTTTGGCAATACGCCAAGCAGATACCAGTTTTTTGGCCATCTTGGGAATGCCGGCCTTTGTCGCAAATCTCTTGACCCCGTTCCAGACAGACCGACCCATAGCCTGTATGGTCTTGCCAACGGACATGGCCGCCTTCTTGAGCATGCGACCTGTCGCCGTAAAGGCGCTTTTGATCACCCGTTTCGTCTGCATAGCTACGAGTCTGGCAGCGGTCTTAACCGTCGTCTTAATCGCGGCAAGCGTAGCTCTGATAGTAGCCTTGGTTGCGGCAGGCACAGCCATCGCACCGCCGGTTGCAACCGTAGCCACAGTCCATGCGGCAATCTTCAGGGCTTCCTTGGCCAGTTTAACATGCAACTTGATCAGATTAATCATTTGCTTAATCAACCCATCCAAGCCCTTCAAGAAATCATGACCGATAAAGCTACTCAAATCTTCGTTTAAAACATAGCCAATGGATGTATTCATCCCCTGTAAGAAATAATACAACAGGCAGAAGGAAATGAAATATAGCCAAGCGGAGATATTGCCTTGCGCTGACCACGCCAACATAATGGGATGAGATAGAGCCAGCGACGGGATATCCAAATACGAGGTATAGGCGACAATGAAAATAAATAAGATGGCAAAATAAATGGAGGTTAAAAACATCTGGCCGGCCGCCACAACAATCTTTTTCATCGCGGCTATGGCCATCCCCTGTGTTGCCGAAAAACACCAAGCCACAGCCCACACCGGCATCAACACCAAAAACAACGCCAAGCGGAAGAATGGCTCCAACAAAAGGAACGAAAAGGCCAACGACATAGTGTAACTTAACAAAATCACAAAAAGACCCAACCAGCCAACCACGGCATTAATGGGCCATTCAATGTAAAACCGTGCGCCCCAAAGTCTTAAGGTGTCGATAAAGATTTGAATATAGAAGACAACCGTCCGCACACTTGCAATCAGCAACGGATCCAAGACATTGGAAGCTCTGGCCGGATTGGCCGGCAAATTGTGGCCGGTCGCCAAGCCAGACGTTTCTGCACCTTGTCGCATAATCCAGGCGGCAAAATCAAAGAAGACACGCAAAAACGGATTGATAATCGTCTGACAAATGTAATACAGGAAATCGACGTTGGACAGCAAAATCCCAACGCCTACCACCTTCGCCAACATCGTCACCTGGATAATAAAGAAGTCGCGGTCCACACGTTGGCCTTTCAACAAACCGTTGCTGACCGCAATCAACAACCACAGCGCATAACAAATACCCAACAAAACCAAACCTATGTGACACATATTTTGCATCACGTTTTCCGCCAAACTATTGATGGCGTCAAAAATGGTCACTGCCAAGTCGCAAGAAACACACTCATCTGTTGTGGCGCTTGTTTCGACTTTCGCCGCTGCACACCCCAGCAACAGCCCGGGAAGTAACAGGGTGGTGACCCATATTTTCAAGGAGTGGAAAAAGTTACGCATATCAGCTGCCGCCTCCTTCTCCTCCGCCTTCTTTTTTCTTCATCAACTTGACGCCCAAGACGCTCGCCCCGCCGACCACAAAGCCTAAACGTGAGGTTGCCCAACCGACCGCGCCGGACAAAGCTTGACCCAAGCCTAAATTGAGCGCGCCACCCAACTGCTGCGCAAAGGCGCCCGCCTGACCAATCAATTTCCAACCGAGCAACGCCATGGCAATAAAGAACAAAATACCAACGCCGCCCATTTTCAAAGCATCAGCCGCCGCTTTATCTTTGCCTTCCAAAAACAACTCTAAAACAGAGGTATTTGTGGATTGACTCATGCCAGCCGTGAACATAGCAATCACAATGGACGCCATCAACGCCAGCACCATCAATTGAATAATACAGGCGACAAACAATTGCCACATATTTTGGGTATACTTACGCGTGGTCGGGAAGGCAAACAGCACAATGGCCAAAGGTAACAAGCACCCGACGCAGGCCAATTGCGCAAAAATATCCACCACTTTAAAGGGCACCACTATCAGCAAGATAAAGAAGAAGCCCGCCATAATGGCACCGGCAATAATGTCGGTGAAACGAGGGAAAATAAACCATTTCAAATCCGACCAACCATACGCTATCAGCGCCTGACCATATTGAATAGGCGTCGACAATTCTATGGAGATGAGTTGCACCAACCCGACCAAGGTATTACACGTTGTTTTCGGGAACAGCAAGTCCTCATTTGTTTGCCAAAAATCTGTGCTGTGAATGCAGCCCATAATATTATCTTCTTTATTGAAATGTTCGTTAAAATAATTGATATGTGCCGACTGTGTCATGTCTTCGCCGGACATAAATTGCACGCTCATGCCCACACTAAAATTAATCAACGGCGTCAAGAACCATTCGCCAATAAAGCTGGGAGATTGCACCAACAACAGGGCTACGATAAGCACCCGCGCCAAAAAGCCAGCCAGTTGTTGTAAAAAAGATCGGGCTGATTTGCCTGTAAAATCAATAAAGACTTTGACAATCATCCACATCATCACCAAGACCGTAACCACGCCGACAAGCGCCAACATACCATCACGCATCACCGCATACAGACGCGTCGCCAGCCCGTCGCCGATTACAAATATTCTTTCCAATAAAGGACACAACCAACAATCAATCGCCGCATTATTTTTATCCAAGATAGCCAACAGGAAGTAAGGCATATCCACCGTTTCGCCAGAGGCTTGCTCGGAGTCTTCCCCGCCCTCTCCGTCGCCTTCGTTGGCCTTCTGATTGGCTTCCTCTTGGGCTTTTTTCTTCTCTTTATACGCATCCCAAGCGTTGCTCCCCAACGTTCCGATTAAGGGAACCGGCCCGCTCAAAAAAGGATTGGTTAAAAAATCTGTCAACGACTGCGCTATCTGTTCTTTCAGTGTTCTCCACCAACGACCTTTAAGCTGTTCATTATACACAGCTAACGCATCATCTATCGTATCATCGCCCTGGACAAGATGTTCTTTCAGTTGGTTTGCCATGTCATCCGAAAGGCCCAAAGCGTCGATGTCCAGGTCAGTAGGTTTCGTTTGATTTTTCGCAGCCAATTTCTTTTTCAGCTCTTTGAGCGCTTTTGTCGTGGCTTTCAATTGTTTTGTATATTCTTTGATTTGCCTAAGATATTCGCCCTTCCTGGCGTCTTTAACCTGTTGATTGGTGCGAGCCGCGCCTTCTTTCAGGGCGTCCCATATGTCCCCAATCAACGCTGCTTGTGTATCAGTCCTAGAATGGAAACAACAAAATGAGCTGTGGCAATCAATCGTTGAAGAGTAAGTATACACCTCGAGCAAATCATTGGTCACAGTCGACACATTACCCATACGCACTTTAGGTTTCAACGTCTTGCCGGATAATTTTTTGGATAAAATAGCTTCATTTTGCCGGCACCAACCTTCCATTACCGGATTACAACGCGATCCGGCCGGGCAGCCCAATGTCTTGCTGCCGTCCGCCTGAGCCGCAGAAATCCCCAGCCCCAGACAAAGGGCCAGAACAGTGCACAGTTTCAAAAAAGCATGCCTATATGTCAATTCGCCTCTCCACAGCACTATTGTAGACACAAAAATTGTTTTGTCTATACAATTTTATTACCGGGCGCCAACTTATATGTTACCCGTCGCTTTGTCCCACAGCGTTTTTACCCCACCGGCCGCCGTACCTGCGGTCTTCGCCGTCGCGGACATAAACGGATCTTGTAAGGCGTCGCCCGTTCCCAAATTGATGCTCATACCTAACTGTTTAGCAAACGAGGCAGCTCGCGTAATCAAATAAAACGCTATGAAAGATGCGCCCAACGAAGCAATAATACCATTGCCGGCCATGGCCAAAGCTTTATACGCTTCCTCATCTTCGCCCATTAAGAACAAGGGCAGGACGACTTGATTGGTTGCGCCACCACTGCCGACAAATAAATTCACAGCCAAGGCCACCATCAACGACAACATAACCAATTGAATAATACAGGCTAAAAACAGCTTCCACATGGCTTGCGTATATTTGCGTGTCGCCGGAAAAGCGAACAAGGTCAAAGCCAAGGGCAGGAAACAGGACGCCACAATCAACTGCACAAAAATATCAATAACCTTAAACGGCACCAATATCAAAATACAGAAAAAGGCGATAATCATAAGAGCCCCATAGAAAAAAGGCCCCCAATGCGGAACAAATCCCCATCTCAGCTCGTTCGTAGAAAATCGCATATACGCCATTCCAAAATTAATCGGCGTCGTAACTTCTATCGAAATAATCTGGACCAAGCCTACCAACATATTACATGTGGCTTTGGACAACAACAAATCGGGATGATTATCCCAAAATGATTGCTCCTGATGCGTGCAGCCCATAATAGAATCTTCATCATAAAGGTGTTGCGTAAAATAAGTAATATGCGGATGAGACGCTTCCTGCCCGCCGGCCGACACGGCCAACATCTCCAATCCCAACCCAGTTCCCAAAGAAATAAAGGGGGCAAAAAAGAAATTACCGACCGAACTGGGGGATTGAATCAAAATCAGCGCAATAATGGCAACGCGCGCAAACAAGCCGGTTGATTTTTGTAAAAAAGCGCGCGATTCTTTACCGGAAAAATCCACGAATACACGGAACGCAAACCACAACAGCGTCACCGTGGTCATGACGCCCAAAAGGAACAACATAATGTGGCTCATGGAGGTATACAGGCGCGTCGCCAATAAATCCCCGCGCACAAAAATACTTTCCAACAAACCACACAACCAACAATCCACATTAGCACGATTTTTATCAACAAGCGCCTGTAAAAATGCCGGGAAAACGGTATATGTTTGAGTATAAGTAGCTCCGCCAATACCCGCGCCAGGTCCGGTTTTCTCTAACGGTTCAACACAACACCCGGCCTTATCACATTGCACATCGTGATAAACATACTTCTTACCTTCATCGGCAGCGGTTTTCAATATCTCTGCGTTTTGCCGACACCACGCCTCCATAACTGGATTACATGTGGATCTTTTGGGGCACCAGGACGTCTCCTCGGCCTGCGCAGGCGAAGCACACAGGGCCAGCATGAGCCCGGAAAGCGCTACAACACATATTTTGAAAAAGGCATACTTGCGCATCGATTTATTTCTCCAAACATTTTTATTGTAGACATAAAAATTTTTTTGTCTATACTATTTTATAAAGAAGGACGAAAGACCATGGCGCAAACAGAACTTATTACCAGCTTATACAAGGCTTTGTGGGAAAATCAAGACCTCATTGAGCCACCCCCCGATTTCAGTTTAACCCTGGAAGAGGTGGAACAAGACCCGGACGAAGAGGTAATGATGCAGGATTTGGTGGATACCGCCTGTTCTCTGTTGGAAGTGGAAGACCCAAATCCGGAAGCCATGGCCGCCAGCCTGGATAAAAAATATCCGTCGCCGACATCCTTTTGGCGTTTGCTTTTGGGGGAAGTGATTGGTTTGATGGACCCAACGAAACGCCCGCGCCTGGATGGCACATTATTGGCCGAAGGCAAACAAGCCCTCAAGCAACTCAACAATTATCTGGCCGATCGTGATGCCATTATCGCCGCTTGTGAAGAAAAAATCAAAGCGGCCAAGTTCCCGGTGGATGCGCACGCCCTGTTGCTGAACTATATCAATATGGCCGCCCATCAACCTGACAAGGCCTGGGAATTGCTGACAACGACTCCGGCTTATTTTTCGCCAATTATAACAACAGATGAGAAAGGCAAAACCATTATCAGCGCGGACAAAGGCAAGCGGTGGAACGATGAACTGGCCCAATTTTTAAAAAATTTAACAATATAAGGAGACATTATGAGCGACAATTTGGAAAAGATAGGAGAGAACCTTGGTGCTCGACGAAACACATTGTGTAAGGAAGTGCCCAACGTAATAAAACAAATCGCCAGCTTCAAAGAATCTTCGGCAGGACAGATGACACAAGCGCTGGACGAGCGCAGTAAAACAGCGCAACCTTCTCCACAGGAACAGATCAACGAAAACGCGGCGCCCACACCAACCACGCAAAATCGCACACACACTTAACGTCGGAATTATATCGATTTAAGCCACTCTTTAAATTTATCTTTAAATTGATAGGCGCTTTTGACGACAACATAAGCGCCGTTGCGTAGCCCTCTTCTGACAGGGCGTTTCAAGGCGGCTGTGCCTTTATCCACCTGCTTTTTGGCCCAGTCTTTGCCTTTGTCTATGGTTGGACCAGCAACAGCGCCCGTGAACTCTCCCGCAACCTTAGCCGTCGTGGCGGCCGTCGCCCGGGTCATCGGCTCAAACATAGCCAATTTGACCGCACTGCCTAATTGCTCGGCGAACTCAACCGCTCTGTTCAGCAACTTATATGCGACATAGCCCAACGCAATCAAACCCAAAAAGGACATACTGCCTAATCCAATGCGTTGATAGGCCTCGTCATTGCGATTTTGTAGAAACAGCGCTAACGTCTCATCATCCGTCTTGCCGGTAAAGAAAGCCACGGCCAGCGCGACCATCAATGACACCATCACCAATTGCAACAGGCAGCTGGTGAACATCTTCCACACACCCTTTGTATACGAACGAGTCGCGGGGAACGCAAACAACGTAATGGCCAACGGGCTTAAGGCGCACAAAGCGACCAACTGCACAAAAATATCCACAATCTTAAACGGAATAGCCACCAACAGCACGACAAAAATAATCACAATCACCAGGCCGGTGAAAAAGAGTTTAAATTTCGGCATAATTTCCGATGGCCGACCGTGGCTAAAGGCGTAAGACATAAGTGTCTGGCCATAGTGGAAGGGCGTTGCTATTTCAATAGACATAAGTTGCACCAAGCCAACCAAAGTATTACAGGTTGTCTTTGAAAACATCAACTTTTGCTCATTCGACCAAATATCGGGGTGCGAATGTGTGCAGCCCATAACGCTATCTTCGTTATTAAAGTTTTCTTTGAAATAGTTGAGATGCGCGTGATTGACCTCCAACTGCGTGCCCGCCATCACCTCCATCCCAAGACCTGTGCTTAAATGCACAAATGGCGTAAAGAACAAATCTCCGACGACTTTGGGCGATTGCACTAAAATCACGGCAATAATCGCCACGCGCAAACATAAAAAGAAAGTTTTTTTGATAAAGGCGCGCGACTCTTTGCCGGAAAAGTCTGCTAAGACGCGGAAAACCATCCACATAATTGTCAGAGCGGCAAACACGCCCAGCAACGCCAGCATCGCTTTGCTGATTTGCGTGTATAACGCCGAGGCAAACGCGTTGCCGGAAACAAAAATGTCTTCCAACAAAGGACACAACCAACAATCAACGCTGGTGTGGACCTGATCAAAAATGCCCTGCAAAATATAGGGGCATTCCAGCACATTTCCGTTTTTTTCCGCTTCAGCGAATTCGGATTTTCGCAGCGAATTGACGACGCTTTCCCAGGCCGATCCAAACGAATGTTTGACAAAGTTCCAAAGTTGTTTAGTAATGCCGGAGCCTTTGTAGCGTTCCAACATCTCTGAAGTCATGGCAGCCAAAGTTTGATAAGGCGACCACCCTTTATCGACGCCTTTTTTCAAGGCTTTTCTGATATTCTCGGGCACATCCAGTCCGTCAATATCTTTCTTGATTTGATCTTCATATCCCTGCGTGAATCCTTCCCTAGACAAATAGTCTTTGGATTTAGTCAGCTCCCACACCGGATTATAAGCATTATCCAAATCCTCAATGTCCGAGCCATGCCATATGTCCCAAAAATCTTTCAACAGGCCTTTATCCACGCCCAAAGCAAAACAACAAAACTGTTGTTGACAATTGACCTGATCCAAATACCGGTAATATTCGTCCGTGGTCACATCGACTTCGACGAGGCGCGAGATAATGTATTTATAAGTCAAACCGCCAAGAGAGGAATTTAGAAAAACAAAACTAGCAATTTTACGCCACACAGAAGGCGGTCTTTTTAAAATCTTACCGGTCAGATATCGATCCAATATCGTCTTGTTTTGATAACACCAGGCCTCCATGGCCGGCCGGCATGCGTCCCTCGCGCCACATTGCAAGGTCGTTGGCGCCGGCGTGGTCTTCTGGTTTTGAGCATACGCCACTGATGCGCCCAATCCTAGGCACAGGATCAGGACCAGACATAATTTCACAAAAGCGCGTCCGTATTTCAATGACTCTCTCCATCCGTCATTGTAATCATAAAAATTATTTTGTCTATACAATTTTATTAGGCATAAAAAAACAGCCCCATTAGGAGCTGTTTTTGCTAAATGGCGGATGGGGCGAGATTCGAACTCGCGTTAGGCTTTAGACCTAAACACACTTTCCAGGCGTGCGCCTTCAACCGCTCGGCCACCCATCCATGGATTCTGTGGATAGCAACCATCGCTATCCACATACAATTAGAATCCTTCTGCGTATCTGCGTTTTCTGGCAATTTTATGAGAACGCCGAATACCTTCCGCCTTTTCGCGTTTGCGTTTTTCGGACGGTTTCTCGTAATTGCGACGCAATTTCATTTCACGAAACAAGCCTTCGCGTTGCATTTTCTTTTTCAAGATTTTCAGCGCTTGATCTACGTTGTTTTCGCGGACGATAACTTGAACCATAGGTTATCCCTCCTTTCCAACTGGAGCCTGTTCGGCTGTTTCTTCTTTAGCCTCTTCTGCCTTTTTAGCGGCTTGTGCAGCCTTGGCAGCATCGGCTTCGTGCTTGTCAATCAACTTTTTGGACTCATCGGCAGAACGCGCCACGGTCACTTTGATGACTTGGCTGACATCCGGATGAAGCACAATGCGCACTTCATATACGCCAACTTCCTTTAACGGTTGAGGCAAATCGATTTGATTACGTTCCACATGGACATTGTCCGCGTGTAAAGCGTCGTAAATGTCGCGAGAAGTCACAGAACCATACAACTGACCGGCTTCCGAGGCTTGACGCACCAAAGAAACTTTGCAGCCGACCAAGGCTTTGGCGGCGGCTTCGGCATCTTTCTTGCGTTGCGCGTCTAAAGCAGCGAGTTGTGCCTTTTGACTTTCAAAATAAGCCAAGTTTTCTTTTGTGGAGCGCAAGGCTTTCTTTTGCGGCAACAAATAGTTACGGGCATAGCCAGTTTTCACGGTCACGACATCGCCCATTTGTCCTAAGTTGGCAATTTTTTCCAATAAAATAACTTCCATAGGCCTCTCCTTAATTTTCAGAACCGGCCACATACGGCATCAAAGCCAAGAAACGCGCGCGCTTGATGGCTTTTGCCAATTCGCGTTGTTTGCTGACAGGAACCGCAGAAATACGGGACGGAATAATTTTACCGCTTTCGGACACAAACTTTTGAAGCAGTTTGATGTCTTTGTAGTCAATCGGGGTATTACCCAACGGATTCGACTTTGTGTGTTTAAAGAACTCAGCCATTGACACCCTCTCCTTCAGCGTTCATATCAAACTCGAACTCATCATAGGTTTTGTGATTCTTTTGAGACAGCATCGCGGACGGACCTTCTTCCAAGGCATCCACTTTCACTGTCAAATAGCGGATGACGTCCTCATCAACGCGCATCAGGCGGTCCAATTCGGCCACCGCAGCGGCAGGCGCATCCACGTTCATCAAAACATAATAACCTTTTTTGTTTTTTGCGATTTTATAGGCCAGGGTCCGCAATCCCCAGTTTTCACGCTTTGTGACCTTACCACCGTCTTTGACAATGACAGCCTCGTATTTGTCGGCTAAGGCATTGACTTGATCGGGGGTCAAATCAGGGCGTGCAATAAAAATATGTTCATAAAAAGACATTTTATTCCCCTTATGGATATCTCGGCCACTTGTTAAAACCAAAGCTTTCACCATGAAAACCCGGCCCGTGGCATAGTCCGCAAATGGCGGACAAGGAGCTATCAAGTGCGCTCATTATACCCGATACACATCAAAAGTCAAGAAAAAAATGTAATCCTTGACAACAGGGCCTTTGTTGTCTAAACTGAAAGTGTTCCGCAATATAGTAAGGAGGCTTTTATGACAGAACAACAACCTAAACGTGAAGGACGGATGCGTCGTTTTTTTCAACGTATAGACACCATGGCTCACTCTCGTATAACCGCTTTTTTACTGGGGGCGGCAGCGTTTATTCCTTTTAATATCAAAGAGCAAAAAACCACAGAGCCTAAACCCTTGGCCAACGAACATATCACGGTGCGCTATAGCCAAAAGGAGTTGGTGGACATCTATAAAACAGCCCCGTCTGAAACAGAATCTTATCAAAAAATTGTTGTTGGCAAGGCCGAAGTTGTGCATGCGACAACACCCGAAAAGAACACTGTTGCCCTTTTGTATGATGAAAAACCCGTGGTAGAAATGGGAAAACATGGCGAAGCCTCAATGCTGGCGTTCGGACAGGATGTCGTGCGCATCAACATGGATGTAAATGGCAAGAAACCAGACGCACAACAACCGCCTCAATTCAAATCTGCTGAGCCACACAATATGGCCTTTGGACAGATTCAGAACAATCAGCGTGTCGGTGACTGGGAAGTTAAAGACGAGAGGGCTCGCCTGATTCAAAAAATGTCTTATAGAAAAGATAAATTGTATGGCCCTTACATTGTGTATCGCGAAAACGGTTCTGTTTATGCCGAAGGTCTGATGATAAACGACAAACAGGAAGGTTTGTGGAAAACTTATTGGCCGGACGGCACCGTGTATAAAGAAGAGTTTTTTCACAACGACAATCTGACCGCGCGCATAAATTATGACATGCAAGGTCACGTGACTCGCAAAACTTTATTCTTAAATGGCAAGGAAGATGCTTTTATCAGTTATGATGAAAACGGAGCAGAAACCGGACGTGACGGCAACGCCGCTTACCACATGGATCGTTTCCTGCGCGGTGCAAAACAGGATGCCGAACGCAAAGCACGCCGTGCTTTGACGGCATTGCAGATAGAGGGGGTAGACCCGATTGTCAAAACAAATGTCGTCTATCATACCGGCTTTTCTTCCAAATTACCGCCAGAACTCTTAACGCCCGTCTTAAAAGAGTTGCCAAGAAAAGTGGACAGCCAGCATTGGCCCTCTCCCAACTCTCGCATATCGTCCGAAATGGAGCGGGAATAATCCCACAAAAAAAAGGCGCCGGAAGGCGCCTTTTTCGTATAAAGCATAACCGCTTAACGCTTACTGAATTGGTAAGAACGACGGGCTTTGGCTTTACCGTATTTCTTACGTTCAACCGCACGCGAGTCACGCGTTAAGAATCCGCCTTTGCGCAACACAGAGTGCAAATCGGGCTCAAACGCATCCAAGCAACGGCTGATACCATGGCGCAATGCACCGGCTTGACCGGAAAGGCCACCACCGCGCACCGTGCATTCGACATCATATTGACCGACGCGGCTTGTTGCCACAAACGGTTGATTGATAATCATTTGCAACACGGGACGAGCAAAATACGTATTGACATCTTGTCCATTGACGGTAATTTTGCCTTTGCCCAATTTTAACCAAACACGAGCAATCGCGTCTTTGCGCTTACCGGCAGCAAACGCACGACCGAACTTATCTTTTTTCGGCTCACGTTTGACAGGGGCTTCTTCCACCTTCTTTTCGGCAGGAGCAGCGGCCTGTTCGACAGCGGCTTTCAAGTCTTTTAATTCGACAACCTTTTCGGCTTTCGCTTTGACCGCTTTTTTGACAACAACTTCTGTTTTCACAGGTTTTGTTGCTGTCTTTTTGGCGGTTGTTTTGGTTGCGGTTTTAGCGACAGTTTTCTTTTCAACCGGCTTTTTCTCGGCTGTTTTCTTTGTCGTTGCTTTTTTAGCAGTTGTTTTTGTCGTAGCCATTAGACGCTCCTTTTATTCTTTCTGTTTTGCGCCCCGATATCCAACACTTGAGGATTTTGAGCCGCATGTTGATGTTCCGGTCCGGCATAAATGCGCAATTTCTTCAATTGAGCCGCGCCCAGTTTGTTGCGAGAGAGCATACGTTCCACCGCTTTGTAAAGCACGCGTTCCGGATGAGCCTGTTTCACAGCCTCGGCGGGAATATCTTTGATACCACCGATATAGCCTGTGTGGTGATGATACACTTTTTTAGCCCATTTGGAGCCGGTTAAAACGACTTTGTCCGCATTGATGACAACGACATAATCGCCACAATCCATGTGCGGAGTGTAATTTGTTTTGTTCTTGCCGCGCAAGATGGCCGCGATGCGACTCGCCAACCGTCCCAGGACAAGATCTTCGGCGTCAATCAAGTACCATTGTCTTTTGATTTCAGACGCCTTTACGCTTTGAGTTGTTTTCATTTTTAGTGTCCTTTTTATTCAAATGAGGATTGTATATTATCACATTTTTATCTTTTGTCAAGCCTGTTTTTCAACTTTTTTAAAGAAGGTATTATAATACCACACGCGGGAAAGGCGCATTAAAGCACCTCTTGACTTTTGCTTGTATTTTGTGTATAATGAGCAGGTCAGAAGGTCGGACAATCGCGGTCGCAAGATTGAGGAAAGTCCGGACTTCGCAGAAGCAGGATGACGGCTAACGGCCGCCCGGGGCAACCCGCGGGAAAGTGTCGCAGAAAATAAACCGCCCGCATTTTGCGGGTAAGGGTGAAAAGGCGAGGTAAAAGCTCACCGCTTTGCTGGTAACAGGAAAGGCACGATAAACCCCATCCGAAGCAAGACCAAGTCGTGGCGCTTGAGAAAAGGGAAAGCTTCTGTTCCCCCACAAGGTAGGTCGCTAGAGGTTGTCTGCAAAGGCAACACCAGATGAATGATTGTCATAACAAAATCCGGCTTACAGACCTTCTGACTTATAAAAAAATCCCCCGCCTTGAGCGAGGGATTTTTCGTCCCATAGATTATGGATTATAGGACTTATTGTTCCATCAGAACGTGTATCTTACGCCAAACGAAACTTTATTGTTGTAAAACTTCGTTTTGCTATCTTCGTCTTTGACTTTGCCAAGATATTCATAGCGATAACCTACAGTCAAATCAACGTTATCTTTCACGGCGTAAGCAACACCTAACCCGACATTCCAACCGAAACCTTTATCTTTGGCGCGCCCCGGATAAGTGTATATTGTTTCTTTGGCACTTACCTTTAACCAATTATAACCAACACCAACACCGATGAACGGTTTAACAGCCTTTACTTCGCTTAATGGAATATCCCAATATCCATTTAAGAAAAGACCTTTGCTTTCCAATTCAACCGGAAGAATGCTGAATGCTATATCATCCGCTTTGTCATTGTAGTAGCCTTCCAACCCAACTCTAAATTGGTCTAATTTAGCACCAACTTCTAATTGTCCGCCAAAGACGTTATCTTTGAGGTTTATTTTGTCTCCAGGCTCTTTGTATTCTGCCTTTAACCCGTTGCGGCTTACTTTACCTTCTACATAGGGTTTAACTTCAAAAGCAGAGGCACTTGTCGCAACCAAAGCGATTGCGGATACTAACAATATTTTTTTCATTTTCTAACACCTTTCTTTTATTAAAAACAAACCCACCTTGAATAAGGTGGGCGGATGTTAGAATACCGTGATAAATAACGGCTCAGCCTATTAGCAAAAGCCTATTCAGCCGACATCCGCCCATAAGGACGAATGTCAACAGTTTTTAAAGAGTTTGTTGCAACTCTATTTATCAGGGGTATTCTACGCCCCGTTGCTCACAAACCATTTGCAAACAACATGTGGATTATATCATAAATTAAAATAACGTGCAACCTTAAAAAAATCCCCCGCCTTGAGCGAGGGATTTTTCGTAAGTGCTTCAGCAATTATTTGGCTGATTTGACCGCAGCCTGTGCTGCCGCTAAACGCGCCAAAGGCACGCGGAACGGAGAGCAGGACACGCCGTCCAGGCAAGAGTTCAAGAACTCAATGGACTTCGCATCACCACCGTGCTCACCACAGATGCTCAAATACAAACCGGATTTCGCTTTGCGTCCGGCTTCACAAGCCATTTGAATGAGTTTGCCGACGCCGGTTGTATCCAGGCTGGCAAACGGATCCAATTCGTAAATGCCTTTATTGACATAAACCGGCAAGAAGGCGCCTGCGTCATCGCGGCTCATACCCAATGTGGTTTGTGTCAAGTCGTTGGTTCCGAATTCGAAGAAGTCAGCCAACTCGGCAATTTCGCCGGCCAACAACGCCGCACGCGGCAACTCAATCATGGTACCGACCAAGTATTTGACGCGAGCGCCTTTTTCTTTAAAGACTTCTTCAGCGGTGCTGTCGATAATCGCTTTGCAGATTTCCAATTCTTTCTTGGAAGAAATCAAAGGAACTTCAATTTCCGGTTCAACAGCGATACCTTGAGCGGACACTTCCAAAGCGGCCTCGATAATCGCACGCGTCTGCATTTCGCAGATTTCGGGGAACACCACAGCCAGACGGCAACCGCGCAGACCCAACATCGGGTTCGCTTCGCTCAAACTGTTTGTCCGAGCAACGATTTCTTCCACCGTCACACCCATTTGCTGCGCCAACGCCACTTGTTCTTCGTGCTTATGCGGCAAGAACTCATGCAAAGGCGGATCCAACAAACGAATGGTCACGGGCAGACCGGCCATAATTGTGAATAAATCCACAAAGTCTTTGCGTTGGAACGGCAACAATTTTGCCAAGGCTTTCTTACGATCCTCGACATTGTTCGCCAAAATCATTTCGCGCATGAAGTTAATACGGTGCGGGTCAAAGAACATATGTTCTGTGCGGCACAAACCGATACCTTCGGCGCCGAACTTCTTCGCTGTTGTCGCATCGGCCGGAGTTTCCGCATTGGCGCGCACGCGCAACTTACGGATGGAATCGACCCAGCCCATGAATTCGCCAAAGTCGCCGACCATTTCGGGCACGACCAACGGTAAAGCGCCGACCATCACTTGACCGGTTGTTCCGTCCAAGGACAGCATATCGCCCGCCTTCAAAACTTTGTCGCCGATTTTCAAGAATTGAGCATCATAGTCAATGCGCAAATCTGACACACCGGACACGCAGGGCTTACCCATACCACGCGCCACCACAGCTGCGTGAGAGGTCATACCGCCACGAGCTGTCAAAATACCTTCAGCCGCATGCATACCGGCAATGTCTTCCGGAGATGTTTCCACACGGACCAACACAACCTTTTTGCCTTCAGAGGCCGCCTTTTCGGCGTCAGCGGCGCTAAACACGATTTGGCCGACAGCGGCACCCGGAGAGGCCGGCAAACCGGTCGCAATCACATCACGTTTCGCGGACTTGTCAAACATCGGGTGCAACAATTGATCCAAATGTCCCGGCTCAACACGTGTTACCGCTTCTTCTTTAGTAATCAGGCCTTCATGCACCATATCCACGGCCACTTTCAAAGCCGCTAAACCGGTGCGCTTACCGTTACGAGTCTGCAACATGAACAACTTACCGTCTTGGACAGTAAATTCCATATCTTGCATATCTTTATAGTGTTTTTCCAATTTCGCACGAATATCGCACAATTGTTTATAAACTTCGGGGAACTCGTCTTCCATGCAGGGCAAGTTCAAACCACGACGTTCATTACCAATGCGGGAGATTTGTTGCGGCGTCCGAATACCGGCCACCACGTCTTCACCTTGTGCATTTTTCAAATATTCGCCATAGAAATAATTTTCACCGGTGGCCGCGTCACGAGAGAAGCACACACCCGTTGCAGAATTGTCGCCGGAGTTACCGAACACCATGCACTGCACATTAACAGCGGTGCCCCAATCCCCCGGGATGTTGTTCAAGCGACGATAGAAAATAGCGCGTTCGCTCATCCAAGAGCCGAACACTGCGCCGACGGCGCCCCACAACTGCTCATACACATCTTGCGGAACGGGCTTGCCTTCGGCAACACCGATTTTCTTGTATTCTTCAATGACCGCTTTCAATTGTTCAACGGTCATTTCGTTATCATGCTTGTAACCGTTTTCTTCACGAACGCGATCCAAAACCGCTTCAAACTTGTGAATATCCACGCCCATAGCGGTATCAGAATACATCTGAATAAAACGACGATAGGAGTCGTAAGCAAACTTCGGATTGTTAGACGCTTTCGCCAAACCTTCCACTGTTTGATCGTTCAAACCTAAGTTCAAGATGGTGTCCATCATGCCCGGCATAGAAACACGAGCGCCGGAACGCACAGAGAACAACAAAGGATTTTCAGGATCGCCAAACTTGCGGCCCATCAATTCTTCCACGCCTTTTAAACCGGCCATGACTTGTTCTTTTAATTCGTCAGAATAAGCCTTACCGTTTTTATAATAATATGTACATGCTTCAGTCGTAATAGTGAAGCCCGGAGGCACAGGACAACCAATGCTGGACATTTCCGCCAGGTTGGCACCTTTACCACCCAATAAATTGCGCATAGAGGCATCGCCTTCCGCTTTGCCGTTTCCAAATGTATACACCCATTTTGTCATGGACTTTCCTTTCATGATATACTATGTCATATCCATCAAGTGACATAGAACTGTTATTGAGTAAAAACAACTCTATTTACCACAATCCGAGCAGATTAGCAAGATTTTTTTAAACTATTTTGAAAGGTGGCCTACGGAGCCGAGCGCAAAGGCATCTGCGCCGACTTGGCAATATCTTCGGACAACAGATACAAAATGTCAAAGAAACGCTCCATCACCAAATCGGAACGCAAATCCATTTTGTCCACCAAATGATAACACTTATCACGGAAATCATACGTGACATAATCTTCATCTGTTTCGCCGACAATCAAAAACGTATTCGCGCGCTTTTGATCATAAAAGTTCATATTCACTTCCAACAAGGAAGGAAACGTGTAATTGGCCTTTTCCCGTTTATGCGAATGCACGCCATAAAAACGCAGGCCGTGGAAAATCAACCCGTCGGTTAAAGATAAAAATTGAAAATACTCGGCCGACGGCATCGTGATTTTATGACGCGCCAAGGTCAAGCGCAAAAAGCCGCCCTCGTCAGCACTGGCCGGCGGAAAAATAATGCCGCCCGTCCTGTAAAGACGATCCAACAATTGACGCAACATAATCATCCGCGGCCTCCTCTCATGGTCTTTAAGGCCATACTTTGTAAGAAAGAGGTTGTCATGCCCGCGGTCACACTGCGGTCGCTTTTATTTTTTCCGCCCGAGCCTGTAATTTCCGTATGCGGCAAATACACCATGCCGACCGGAACAGGGATATACAATTTACGCGGACGAGCATTCAGCTCCATCCCCGCCATTTGCAGATTCATAAAGCGATGGATTTCATTGTGATAGGGCAAACTTTGCATAAAGACCAAATTGGAAAAATCAACCTGCCCCGTATAATCAAACGGAATCTTGATGTGAATATTAAAGTTTTCGGGCATGACGCCGCGACGCAAACTCAAGATGGCGCTCTCATCACAACCGGCTTCTTTTAAATCGTTCAAACGTTCAGCAATCAACAGGTTTAAAAACTCACGACGTATCTGCCGAAAAGCCTTTTTGGCTTCTCTGCGCTCCCCGATGCTCAACGGATAGGCCGTGGCTTCCACCAAATCCATCCCGGGAAAGTTCAGTTTTTGGAACAGATTTTCCCAATACGACAGGTCGTGTATCAGTTTATCCGTCACAAAACAAACATCGTTCAGTTTTGAAGTCGTCATCAACTATCCTTCTTCCATTTCCTTGACTTCCTGCGTCAAAGCGGCCGCTAATTTTTCAACTTCGGTATCTTCGCGTTGCGCCACAATCCACGCCGGCACAAATGGTGAAGGCGGCAGGCTGCATTTCTTGGTCATCTTTTTATCCAAGAACCAACGCGGCGAATCGGCCAAAATCGGCCTGTTCAAAAAGCCCTGCATCAACACATATTGCTTTTTCGAATCCAAGCTCATCATTGACGATGTGCCGACCACGTTTTGACTTTGCAAGGAGCGCGACACGTTGTTGCTCATTTTAACATTAAAGCCGAAAATAGCCTCTTGTGCAGAATAGCTGGTATTCTGTATGGTTTTAGAACCAATCATCTTCGAGAAACGTTCTGCCGTTTGTTCGTTGTTTTGTGCCAAAATAACTTTAGCCGCGGTGGTGGTGATAATTGTTTCCAAATCGTCCTTACCATATTGACCGGAAATCTGACCCAAATCCTGCCCAATCAGCAAGTAAGACACCTTCTGTCCGCGGCCGACCGCCGGACCATCTTTCACAGCGGCCAACTTCGGCATTTGCGGAAACTCGTCCAGCACGAACAACACCGGATAAGGACCGGCCTTTTGTCCGTCATTGCCAACGAAATCAGGCGGGTTAGCAATCAAGAACGAGCTCATCAACTCCACAAACACACCGGTAATGGGGTTCAAGGCGCGGGCTTTTACCTGGTCAATACTCAAATATACCGCAATCGGTTTCATTTCGCCGGTAATCGGATCGCGCATACCGCGCAAATCTCTAAACGACAAGTCGGAAAAGCGTGTTCGCGCAATCACGGATGCGTTCTTAAACACGTTAATACCGCCCAAAGCCGTAGACAAAATAGATCCGCGCTCTTTATCCGGAGTCGCTGCCAACTGGTTGAGCTCAATCACCGCACGGTGTGAGTAGTTGTATTGCATACACTCATTGACCGCGTATTCCAGCACGTCGCGCATCGGATCAGCATACAAGGCGGATTGGTCGCCCTCATCCGCACGCCGTTTCAAGTCAGCAGAAATTGTCATTTGCGCATCGTTCAGCCAGTCGTTGATCATAGCGATACACGGTTCAGAGCCATACCATTCTTGCGGCAAGCCGGCCCATGTTCCGATAGGCACATAATTGTCTTGCGTCAATTCGCCTTTCTGCAACGCCGCCAACGCCATTTGCGATTCCGGCGTGCTCATATTGCTGTAATACGAACTCAACACCTGCGCATCTTCTTCATCCAGCGCATTGTCCAACAAACGAGAGATGAAATAATCATTGGCACGCGCTCTTTCGCATTTATTGGAAATAAACCACAAGAAGCCGGACAACGCGTCACGACCTTTGTTCGTCCAGTGCGGGTCCGCAGAGCCGGAAGGCTCGGCAATCAACACCTTCACCATACTGTCGATATACAAGCCGCGCTCGTTTTCGTCTGCCGGCAAACATCTGGGCGACAGCGGGTTCCACGACGGATAATAGATACCTTTATCCGGCTCGTCCAAACAACCCCAGTTGATGACAAACACAGGCCCTTGCGTCGCGCGATAACCGGAAGTCTTAAAGCACAATTCAGGCTTCGGGTCGTTCACAATAATACTCATCTTGGGCGATTCCAAAATCGTCGGAATAACGACCGCCACGGTTTTACCGGTGCCCGGAGGCGCCACCACCAACGCGGACAAAGTTTCCGGCAACATCAATAACTTACCGCGGAACTTACCCAACACAATGACAAAGCCGTTAAACAACTTCATTTTGACAATGTCGCGATAGGTCGCAATACGGCCACCACCAAAGGTTTTGAGCATAAAATCATACGGGTTGGCGATCAGCGCATACGTAAACGTCATAGTCGTAACAAAGAAAGGCGCATAAGGCAAAACTTTGATGGCACCGGACGTATGCGCCGTTCTTTCCCAAAACTTCAAATAGGTGCGGAAAAAGGATGAAGGCATTTTAAACCATGAGGCAATCAGCTTGCCCATTTGGCTTAAGGTGTTGGAACTCAACCCGTTGGATATCATGAAAATAAACAGCAATAACAAGCCGGCAGACAACAGACCGGCCAGAACGGCATATACGAACCACCGCATTAAAAACAGAGTGGCTTGGTCGCGTTCTTTAAATTCATTTTGGCGGACAAACATGATCTCTCCTTAACCTTTTGGCTTCTTCGTGCGTTTAGCGCTATCCCCCTTAGCCGCGGCTTTTTTGGCCGTCAGATGTAAAGCGTCTTTAACTTTTTTAACAAATGCCTGCGTCGGCGCTGTCTCGTCCGGGAAGGAATCCGTAAACGACGCCAAAGCCGCTGACCCTCCGTTTTGAGAGCGACACACAATAACGCCAACATTTTTCCATTTGGACAACATTTCTTCGGCATTGATAATCACGCCTTGCGTTTTCACCAACAACGATTGACAGGCCGCCTCAATATGCTGCTTTTTCAACAGGCTTTCCACATCAGCCTGGATTTTTAATAATTCGAACACAGGCGATACGCGATGAGATCTATCCGAAAACCACAAAGGCGCTTCCGATCCAAACGGATCTTCATCGGCCAACCAATCGCCTTCAGCGTCATCAACCTGGCACAGATAAACGGTCTTTTTACCCACCGCCACAAAAGACACTTTCGCATCTTTAACAGCCACATTGGAAAAGACTTCGCAATTAGCTTGCATAATTTTTGCCAAATCTTCGGACAAAGGTTGTATCTCGGTTTCCATATTTTCAAAAGGCACCACCGGCTCGGCCTCTGGCGCCGCCACATTTTCGGTATGTTCTTCATCCGAATATAAACTGTCCTGCAAATGGAACGGATCAGACGGGGCAGGAACAGGCACAGACAACTTGCGCTCGGCCATAGGCGCTGACTGTGCCGCGGCCGGTTGCGGATGCACCGGAGGCATATCTGCCGGCGGCTCTTTTTCTGTCGGCGTCGCCAGACCATGTGCCAACTCTTTGGGTCGCACATCCCGATAAGACGGGCGTTTTTTAACCGCCGCTTTTTCCGTGTTGTGCAACTGGGCCATTTTCTTTTTGTAAATGCTGTCAAAAAACAGGTCCTCAAATATCTTGCGATAAGGAATAGGCAACAACAATTTCAGCACGATATACCATACCGGAATAGCGGCCATCGCCACTAAAATGAAGGTCCACTGATCCGCACCTTCCACAACCCAGCCTTGCGCCCATTGTTGCGAAAAGAAACGCCAATCTTTAACGGAAAAAATATGAAAGTTCCAGTTAACCGAGAAAAAATAATGGATATAGCCCCAATAGACAAGCGTCCATAGGATAAAAACCGGTGCATTTTGTTTTAACTTCTTGGTATCCATGCTTAAAACCGTTCTTTGACTATGCCCAGGCATTATACCAAAAAAAGCATCGCGTGGCTATAAAAAAAATACACAGGGCACAAAAAAGTATAACAAAAGGCGGAGAATACGCCCTTTTCATACAAACTCATTGCCTTTTATCCGACAGCGCGATATACTGATTTTACTATGCCCAAAGAAGAAAAACATCATCGCCCTTGTGACTTCCCCGATTGTAAAAAAGCGGGCGAATATCGTGCGCCCAAAGACCGCAGTTTAAAGTCTTTTTATTGGTTTTGTTTAGAGCATGTCCAAGAATATAACAAAAGTTGGGATTATTACGCCGGTATGTCGCCGGAAGAAATAGAAGCGCACATTCGTTTTGACGAGGTAGGGCGTCGTCCGACATGGCGCGTCAATGACCTGTATAATCATCGCTTGTGGGACCCGCTGGGCATTTTGGGCAAAGCACACCACAGGGCAACACGCCACACCAAAGAACAACAGGCAGCGATGCGCTTGCTCGGCCTGTCGGATAATTTTACAACCGGCGATTTGAAAAAGGCGTATAAGACGTTAGCCAAAAAATATCATCCGGATAAAACCGGTGGCGACAAGGCGTTGGAAGAAAAGTTCAAAAACCTGACCAAAGCCTATCAACTACTCTTGAAAAGTTTGCACTAAAACGCCGAGTTACGAACACAACGCAAGTAAGATACCGGCAGCCACAGCCGAGCCGATGGTGCCGGCGACATTGGGCCCCATAGCGTGCATCAGCAAATAATTGCTCGGATCGGCCTCTTGCCCTAACTTGTTCGACACGCGCGCCGCCATCGGCACCGCCGACACACCGGCTGAGCCAATCAGCGGATTGATTTTTTCTTTGACAAACAAGTTCATCAGGCGTGCCATCAGCACCCCGGCGCCCGAGCCGACCACAAAGGCGGCCGCGCCTAACACCACAATCATGAGTGTTTGTGTTGTCAAAAACTGTTGCGCGGTCAATTTAGAGCCGACCGACAGGCCTAAAAAAATCGTCACGATATTGATCATCGCGTTTTGCGCAGTCTCGGACAAACGGGCGGTAACACCGCTTTCCCGTAACAGATTACCAAACATCAACATACCGACCAAAGGCGTGGCTTGCGGGAACAAAAGCGCGCACAAAAACAACACGACAAAGGGGAAAATAATTTTCTCTCTTTTGGACACTGCACGCAGTTGTTTCATTTTAATTTTACGTTCTTTTTCGGTCGTCAAAGCGCGCATGACCGGCGGTTGCAAAATCGGCACCAAAGCCATATACGAATAAGCCGCCACCGCAATCGGCGCCAACAAATGAGGCGCTAATTTGGATGTCAAAAAGATGGAGGTCGGCCCGTCAGCACCCCCGATAATACCGATAGACGCCGCCTCTTTCATCGTAAATCCGCCCAAGGTATAGGCGCCAATCAACGTGGCAAAAATACCAAATTGCGCAGCCGCGCCTAACAACAAAGTCTTCGGGTTGGCGATCAGCGGACCAAAGTCCGTCATGGCACCGATACCGATAAAAATCAGCAAGGGGAAAAGCGCGTTTTCAATACCCATGTGATACAGGACATACAACACGCCACCTGGCTCTGTCATGCCGGCCAAAGGAAAGTTCGCCAACATACCACCGAAAGCAATCGGCACCAGCAACAGAGGCTCAAACTTTTTCGCAATACCCAGATACAGCAACACACAGCAAACGACAATCATCACCAACTGTCGCCAACCTTCAGGGTCTGTCAGAAAAACGGCTAAGCCCGTTTGATGTAAAAGCGCCCACAATGTTTCCATTGTCTTTCTCCTTTCAGCCCAAACGAATCAAAGGTTGCCCGGCGACAACACGCGCCCCTTCGGCCACCTCTATTTTTTTGACAACGCCGGCCTGTTCTGCCGAAATCGTGTTTTCCATTTTCATCACTTCCAAGATGAGCAAGGCTTGTCCGGCCGCTACTTTATCGCCCTCTTTAACCAACAGTTTGGTCACGGTTCCGGCCATAGGCGCCGTCACATCTTGCGCTGTTGCAGCGCTTGTCGGAGAGGACACTTCCTTGCCTTCCGACACTTGATAATTCAAAGCCTTGCCATTGACGAACACTTGTCCGGCCTCCACTTTAACTTCATAAGACGTGCCGTCCAACACCACATTGAGCGGACCTTTCGGCGCTTGAGATTGTTGCGCATAACGCACCGCCACTTTGCCGTCGCCACGCAAAAAGGCCAAGCCCTTATCGCCACACGCAGCGACAATAAAGATGTTTTCATCGGTGATGGGCAAGTTTTGCTCCTTCAGGCGCGCTTTGGCGGCAGCGATTCCCTTTTTCGGATCAGCATCGTTCATCAAACGCGGCGATTTTTTCGTCGGTGGCAATCCCAACTGTTCAGAGGCCAGTTTAACCACCTTGGCATCCGGAGCCACCGGCGTTTTGCCAAAGTAACCCAGCACCATTTTGCCATAACCTTCCGCCACTTTTTTCCACGGGCCGACCACCACATTGTTAAAGGCCTGTTGGAAATAAAATTGCGACACGGGCGTCACGGATGTGCCATAACCGCCTTTGCGCACAACCTCTTCCATAGCGGCAATAATTTCGGCATATTTATCCATTAAATTATTATCGCGCAACATCTGCGTATTCGCTGTCAGCGCACCGCCCGGCATCGGCGACCAAGGAATCTTGGGCTCAACACGCACCGCTTCCGGCGGTAAGAAATAAGGTTTCATCGCGTCCTTAAAGGCTTCTTCCACCTGCATCACCGCGTCAATATCCACATCCAGTTCAAACTCCGTACCGCGCAACGCATGCCACAAAGTCGCAATATCCGGCTGACAGGTCCCGCCCGATACCGGCGCTAACGACACATCAACAATATTGGCGCCGGCGTTTAAGGCCGCCAGATAGCAAGCCAAGCCCGTGCCACCCGTTTCATGTGAGTGAAACTCAATCGGCACATTTTTCCCAACCATGTTACGCGCCCGACGAATCGTCTCATAAACCACGCTGGGCACCGAAGTTCCCGATGCATCTTTAAAGGCCAGCGAGTGAAACGGTATTTTGGCTTTTAATATTTTTTTGAGGGTGTTTTCGTAAAAGTCAGGATCATGCGCGCCATGACTTCCCGGCGGCAACGACATCATGGCAATCGCCAACTGGTGCTCTAGACCGGCATCCACAATACACTGACCGCTAAAGGCCAAATTGTCCGGATCGTTCAGCGCATCAAAATTACGAATCGCGGTCACCCCATGCTTTTTAAACAACTGCGCGTGCAGGCGAATAATGTCCGAGCTTTGAGATTCCAAACCGACAACGTTGATACCGCGTGCCAAAGTTTGCAAATAAGCATCTTTGCCGGCCGCCTGGCGAAACGCGTCCATGACATCAAAAGCGTTTTCGTTCAAATAAAAGAAAGCCGACTGAAAGGCCGCGCCACCGCCCGATTCAAACCGACGAATGCCGGCTGTTTTGGCCATAGACACAATCGGCAAAAAATCTTTGGACAACACGCGCGAGCCATAGACCGATTGAAACCCGTCACGAAAGGCCGTGCATAAAATATCAACTTTCATTTCATCCCCCTTGATAAAGCAATTCCCACCAAAGCCGCCGCTTTTTCGCCCGTCAGGCCGGCCTCATCCGCTGCAAACCGCCGCACAAGCCACAACACACCGACCAGCGTGCACATAACAAGATACAGGAACAAAAAGACCGATCCCATGCCGATAACGGTTAAAATAACAGCCTGCATTTTCTCCCTCCTTGCTTACAGTGTAGGCTACCTCTCCTCTTTTTGCAAGAGATCAACCTTCGCCGATTTCTTTTTGAGCCAATTCGGTGGCGGCCACATAATTGAACTTACCGGTCGCCAACACAGGCGGCTCAGGTGTAACAATTATCTTTTTGGGCACAGCCAACTCGGTCATACCGGCTTCACGGAAAGCCGCTACCAACTGCTCATGCGTCAAATCCGGCAGGTTGGTAATCAGCACCAATTGCTCGCCTTTTTTCGGATCTGGAATATTCACCACGCCGGACAGACCACCCTGCCACTTGTTGTGAATCACCTGCTCCACAGCCAACAGCGACACCATCTCGCCGCCGATTTTGGCAAAGCGTTTGGCACGTCCGCGAATAGCGATAAAGCCGTCTTCATCAATATGAACGATATCGCCGGTTTCATACCAACCGTCTTTAGGCGGTTGCAACACACCCGGCTTGTCATACTTCATATAACCTTGCATCACGTTCGGGCCTCTCACGACCAATTCGGCACCATCGCGAATGCCTGGCACTTCCTTCAGTTTGCACTCCATGCCGGTAATCAAACGACCGACCGTGCCCGCTTTCATATGCAAGTGCGTATTCAAGGCTAAAATAGGCGAACACTCGGTCGCGCCATAACCTTCAATCAGACGAATACCGAACTTATCAGCCCACACTTGCTTTGTTTCTTCGCGCAGTTTTTCCGCACCGGCCGCCACAATACGCAAGGTGTTAAAGTCATAGGGTTGCGCACATTTGGCATAGTTAGACAAGAACGTATCCGTCGCAAAGAAAATCGTGGCGCGGGCCGAAGCACACAGGCCAGGAATAATACGATAATGCAACGGGGTCGGATACAGCACCGTCTTCAAACCTAAAATCAAAGGCGCATAAATACCCGCCATCAAACCAAATGAGTGGAAGGTCGGCAAGCAACACAACATGATGTCGTTTTTGTCAATGTCGATGCGTGACGGAACCTGCCGCACATTACTGATAAAGTTTTCATGCGATAAAATCACCGCTTTAGGCATACCTTCCGAGCCGGATGTGAATAACACCGCCGAAATATCCGAAGGATCAGCATCAGGCGCCAATTGACGATAACGATGCAGCGGGAACAACATGCCATACACGCCCATCAACTTGTCTTTCAGTGTCAACCCTTTGGCTAAATCTTCCAAATAGACAATGCGATAACCGGCTTTTTCCAAAGCCTCTATCAAGGCTTCCAATTTGCCTAGCGACACCACTTTGCGCGCACACACCAGCGTTTTTAACTTCACAGTTTTGCAGGTTGCCAACACTTGTTGAATGCCCGACGAGAAATTGACCATGGCCGGTGTTTTGCCCAATGCGTGCAGACCTAAAATCGTCACAGCGCAAGCATTCGAAGTCGGCAACAACACGCCCACCATCTTATCATCGGCAAAGGCTTTTTTAAACAATTCCGCCAACACAAACGCCTTCAGAAATAAAGATTGAAACTTCATCGGCTTGCGCGCGGTATCTTCCATCATCTCTTTGCGACGACCAACCATCTTTTGTGTTTTGATAATGGCCTCAAAGAAAGTCTGATGCGTTTCAGAGGTATCAAACACCATGCGCGATATAATGTCATACATTTTTGTCGCCACCTGTTGCCGCGTTTTGTGGAAGAACACACCCTTGCCTTCGGCAAAATTGACAGCCGGCAACACTTTAATTTGAACATGCGGATGCCATTGCACATATGTTTTGTGACGCACGCGTGAGAACAAGGTATGAGATGCTCCCTCAATTTGTATCGGCAAAACATAAGCCTTCGCCGCCAACGCCATCAATGCCGGCCCTTCGTAAATCTGCATACGCGTATTACCGTCTTTAATAATGCCTTCCGGCAAAATCATACACAACTTACCGGCGGACAGTTCTTGTGCCATGACCTTTACAGCCCACGGGCTGTCAGGCTCTAACGCCTTGATTTCTACCAGGTTACAGAACAGGCGCACCCACCATTTGTTTGCCAACGACGTCTTCAGTGCCAAAGTAATTTTGCGTTTCAGCGCAACGGAAATCAGCAACACATCCAGATAAGACGTATGATTAGCCACGATTAAAACACGCTTGCCTTTTAATTTGTCCAACTGCTCCAAGCCTTCAACATCCACCGAGCACCACAAAGCCAGGAAATAGCGCATGATGTGACGCCGCGTTTCTTCCGGCAACAACTGACAGGCATACAGCGCCATCAACAAATTGATGACCGCCAGCGTCAAGAATATCCATTGCAGCGGCAGGCTCATAGCGTCCAGCGTCCAGACAATCAAAGACGAGCCGAACAACGCCAACCAACACGCCAATGTGGTGTAGCTCATAACGCGACCCAACACCGCGTTTTCTGTTTTCGATTGCAACAGAGGATAGAACGGCACAATAAAGTAGGCAGACGCCATACCCAACAAAAACACATCGATGAACAAGCGCCATGCCGGCCACCCGAACATCATCAGCGTTGTGATGGTTTTCACTTGTGTATCAGCACCGATCGCCTCGGACACAAACACACTGTCCGCTAAGAATACGGACAACAAAACCGCGCTCAACGGAACCAAATAACCGCCGATTTTTGACGTGTATAAACGACCGCACAACAAAGCGCCGACCACATAGCCGACGGACAAAATCATCGTCAAATACAACAACACGCTTTTATCGGCAATCAACAATTCGCGCACAAAGGCAGGGGCAAACAACACGACCACACCACCCAACAACCAATACCACGCCACGCTGGCCACATAAAAACGCACATCAGCATGATCATCCAACCAACGCGTTACCTTGGGCACAAACGAGCCCACAGGAAAGACGGAGATGCTAGGATCTACTGGCTTCACAGGCGCAATACGACCGGCGGCAAACATACCCAAAACAGAAAATACAATCATCGCCACCGCCATGATATGCACGACCTCTTCCGTCGGCGCGACATGCTGGAAAGGAATCAAAATCACTAAAGTAGCCACCAACGACATAATGAAAGTGCAAGCCTTTAACAAGGCGTTGGCCGGCAATAATTCATGTTTGGCGACCAGGTTCGGCACCAACGCATATTTCACCACACGAATCGCCGCCGTGCAACACGAAATACCCACCAGAGAGAGCAAAATCAACAGGCGACTGGACATCAACAGGCCCACTGCCGTCGTGCTCATCACAACGACTTCAACGATTTTCACACGATGAATAAAGGTGGTCCGCGACATTTTATCGGCCACCGGACCAAAAATCAACGTGGCAACGCCAAAAGCGGCACCATACAAAATAAAAGCAAATAAAAACCAATACAGGCTGCTTTGTATAAACTGATAAGCCGCCAAAAAGACAAATATATTTTTAATCAGATTGTCGTTGAGCCCCGCACACGCATGTGCCAATAATAAGGGCAAGAACTTCTTGTTTTTCAAGGTATTTAACATAGTTTTCCTTTCGTGTTCTGTTGATTTTATAGCATAAATCATTTTGGAAGGCTAGTTTTTTTCATAATTTTAAGAAAAACATAAGAAAGCACTTGTCACAACGGGGCGGATGTGGTATCTGAAAAGATATGAACAAAGTGCCTTTAATTTATTTGTTGCCCAAAAATATTGCTTTGGACAGATACACACCCACGAAACGTGAAGTGACGGGACATATTCGCGCATGGCAAAAAAAGTTTGCTTTTACTTATACGGCACCGGCTGTGCGTTTAGGCCAAGAATTAGGCATTACGTTAGCACCGGAATATCGCTTTCCGGACAAAATGCGACCGGCTGATTTTACAAAAAAATATCAGGCGATTTTGTGGGTTGTAGAAGGCTTGATTCAAGACATGACCGACCTGTCCAATATTTATACGCAAGAATTGGTCAATCCGACGCGCTCTCAAATACAAGACAAAGATATGTTGGAGCATGCGCGCTACATTTACACGACATTGTGTGAGCAAACGCCCATGTTGGCGCTGATTACCGACCCGCAAAACGATATTCGCAAATTGCAATTGTTTGCGCAGTTGGTCGGTTGGCGATTCGAGCCGGAAGATATTCAATCGGTCCTGTTTGGCACCGACACCGAGCGAGAAGAAGTCTTGGCGCGCAAATTGTGCGCTTTTCAACATACACTCAATGTCTATACACAAACAAATTACGACGCCTTGGTGGAAACTTATAAAGCGCTGGTCCGGCTCAATCCGCCCTTGAAAAAAATCAGTAACCCGACAACGCGTATCAATGTGCTGTGTCGCTTTTTCGTGCTGGTCGGCTCGCTGTGGCCGGCAGAAGACATTGCATTGGCCTTGTATGGCTCGCCGGACGAAAAACAACACGCCAAAAACAGCGCCGACATCGCTGATCATTTAACGCGCTTGGGCCTCAATCCGGAAGCATATAAAACGTATTGCTCCTGGCCGATGTCCGAGCACACATGGCAAGCCATTTCGCAAGCGGTGTATCGGCAACAAATGCAGGACGCGCAGTCTATCCGCTCGCTATTTCCTGTTTTACAAGAAGACCCGATTACCCCGTCAGAACAAGAGATTTTACAGGCGGTCAATGCCCTGCGCAACGACCTGCCCACGTCCTTTATTCGCAAGGACGAGCAAAGTCCGGTGCTGGCTGCAGAGCACTTTTTACACATCTCATTTGCGCCCGATTATCAGTATCCGGAGAACATGACCTCGGATCATTTTTGGCGCTATTACCATCAACAATACGGCCTGCAAATTCAATTGGAGCATTACAAAGAACATCTGACTGCGCGCTATTTATCTTATCAAAATGCGCAAGTCAAGCGCACCGGCTGGAAAGAGTTGTTGCACAGCCTGTGGGTCGGTAAAGAAAAAACAGAAATCAAAGTCAATGCCGACACGGAACTGACCGCGCAAATGTATGCTTATCAGCGCCTTTTACACGAAAGGCCTTTGGCCATAGAGGGCATGACAAGCCTGTATAAACAATTGTGTGCGCTGAATCCGTCGTTGCGCGAAATCACGCCACCGGAAAAAGATTTTGCCCGCTTGAACACCTTTATCGAGGCGGTGGCCGCACGCTTTCCCGAAGCCGACATTGCCATGTTGATGGATGGGCAAGAGCACACCAAAACACAAATACACCTGATGCACGCTTTGGAATTGAATAAGATACAGACGCAATATCCGCTCAAATGGATTCCGGCGCCGGAAACTTTGGAAAAGATCAGTCATCTTTATACTCAAAAGAAACAAGCGTAAAATAATACTTGAAAAATTATACAAATGTGCTACAAATAAAGCCACATATGGAGACAACAATGCGTAGACCTTTAATCGCCGGAAACTGGAAAATGAATTGCTTACAGGCTGACGGACGGCAGTTAGCACAAGACGTGGCAAGTTATTATAAAAATCAACACAACCCTGCGTTTGATATGCTGATTGCACCACCCTTTACCTTGCTGACCGCCTGTGCGCAACAAGTGGCCGGCTCGGGCGTGTTGCTGTCGGCGCAAGATTGCTCGCCGTTTGATAAAGGCGCGCACACAGGCGATGTCAGCCCTGTTATGATTAAAGATTTAGGCGCGCAAACCACGATTTTAGGGCACTCGGAACGTCGCACGGACCATAAAGAAACCAGCGCGCAAGTGTGTGAGAAAGCGCAAGCGGCATTAGCGGCCAGCCTGTTCGTGATTATCTGCGTCGGCGAAACATTGGCGCAACGCGAAAACGGACAAACTTTAGAAGTGATTGCACAACAGGTGCAAGAGTCTTTACCGCAAGAAACAACCGCCGAAAATACGGTAATTGCGTATGAGCCTGTTTGGGCGATTGGCACAGGCAAAACGCCGACCACAGCCGAAGTAGAAGAAGTCCACGCCTTTATTCGCGAACAAATTCAAAAACGCTTTGGCGCGGAAACAGCCGACAACATTCGTATTTTGTATGGCGGCAGCGTGAAACCGTCCAACGCTCAAGAATTATTATCTTTGCCGGATGTAGACGGCGCTTTAATTGGCGGAGCCAGCCTGAAGGCGGCTGACTTTACCGCTATTGCTGAAACTGTAAAATAAAAGGAAGAAAATATGCAAAGTGTTTTTTTGGTTATTTTAATTATTGACGCTCTGTTTTTAACAGGCTTGGTTTTAATTCAACGTTCCGAAGGCGGTGCCTTGGGTGGCCTGACAGGCGGCAGCGGCAATAGTTTTATGACAGGACGCGCGGTGGGCAATATCTTGACGAAAGCCACAGCCATTTGCGCAGTGATCCTGTTTATTGTCACGCTCATTTTGGGTATTTTGGCTCGGCATCAAGACGCCGCCATGCCCAACTTGACAGAAACTACAGAAACAACAGAACAACAATAAAGGAGTATAAAACATGACAGAAATTATTGATGTCCATGCGCGCGAGATTTTGGATTCGCGTGGCACACCGACCGTTGAAGTCGATGTCACTTTGGAAGACGGATCTTTCGGACGGGCTGCCGTCCCGAGCGGCGCTTCTACCGGTGTTCATGAAGCGGTAGAATTACGCGATGGCGACAAAAAACGTTTTAACGGAAAAGGCGTATTACATGCAGTTGATGCCGTCAATACAGAATTGTATGACGCTGTCATCGGTATGGAAGCCGAAGATCAAATTGCACTTGACCGCGTCATGATTGAACAAGACGGAACGCCCAACAAGGGTCGTTTGGGCGCCAACGCTATTTTGGGCGTATCGCTGGCGACCGCTAAAGCCGCAGCACAAGCCGCCGGCTTGCCGTTGTATCGTTATATCGGTGGCACCTTTGCACATGTCTTGCCCACCCCGATGATGAATATTCTCAATGGCGGCAAACACGCAGACAACCCCATTGATATTCAAGAGTTTATGATTATGCCGATTTCGGCCAAAACCATGGCGGACGCAGTGCGTATGGGCGCCGAAGTCTTCCAGGCGTTAAAAGCCAATTTGAAGAAAGCCGGCATGAACACCAACGTCGGCGATGAAGGCGGCTTTGCGCCGGCTTTGTCTTCGGCCTCTGAAGCTTTAGATTTCATTGTCAAATCGATTGAAACCGCCGGATACAAACCCGGAAAAGATGTGGTAATCGCGTTGGATGCCGCCTCTTCCGAATTCTATGAAAAAGGCAAATACGTCATGACCGGAGAAAAGAAAACTTTCACCTCGGAACAATTGGTGAAATACTATGAAAAACTGGTCAAAAATTATCCGGTGCGTTCTATCGAAGATGGTATGGCCGAAGACGATTGGGCCGGTTGGAAAATGCTGACAGAGGCGTTGGGTAAAACTACACAATTGGTCGGCGACGACTTGTTCGTGACAAACTCAAAGCGTTTGGCGATGGGTATTGAAAAAGGCGTGGCGAACTCCATCCTGATTAAAGTCAATCAAATCGGCACTTTGACAGAAACATTGGATGCGATTTCCATGGCACACAGAGCCGGTTACACAGCCGTTGTATCTCACCGCTCCGGCGAAACAGAAGATGCGACATTGGCCGACATCGCTGTGGCCACAAATGCGGGTCAAATCAAGACAGGATCTCTGTCGCGTTCTGACCGCTTGGCCAAATACAACCAACTGATTCGTATTGAAGAAGAGTTGGGCGATCAGGCTGTCTATGCCGGAAAGTCCGCTTTGAAATAAAGCGAAGACCATAAAGAAAACCCCCTTTGGTGATAGCCAGAGGGGGTTTTTTAATAAGTTAAAAACTTATGCTTTTTTGCTATAAAGCGGTGTCAAAACACGCGCACCTTCCGCCTTCACGGGGATAGGATTGACCGTGCTTTTCACAGCGGTTTTCTTGACCGCTTTCACAACGGGCTTTTTCGCGACCGGTTTCGCCGGGGCTTTTTTCACCACAGGCTTTGCGACGGGCTTAGCCACAGGCTTGACAGCCGGTTTAACCACCGGTTTTGCCACGACTTTGACCGCGGGCTTGGCAACAGGTTTTACAACCTTTTTTGCCACAGGCTTTTTGGCCGGTGCCGCTTTTTTGACAACCGGTTTTTTCGCGGGAGTGACTTTTTTCACTGCCACTTTTTTAACCGGAGCCTTTTTCACGACGGGCTTTTTTGCCGGTGCTTTTTTAACCGCAGGCTTTTTCGCCACGGGTTTTTTAGCCACTGCTTTTTTCGGGGCAGCCACTTTCTTCACCGCTGTTGATTTCACAACAGAGGACATGACTTTTTTATTGCCCACAAAAACTTTTTTTGTTGTTACGGCAGGCTTACCTGCTTTCTTCACTGTTTGAGTGACCGAAACAACTGCCGGTTTATTGAGTTCTTTAACCGCTTCATACCAACAATCATATTCGCAATTTTGCGGACGACCTTTCTTTTCCCAGATATAATAGGCCGCAACGCGAATATCGTCTATACTTTTGCCTGACATTTTTTTCTCCTTTGATTCAGGTTACCTACTCTAACCAATTTACAGTATAAGCGCATTTTTTTTATGCGCAAGACTTTTTTCAAAAAAAATCAATGTTCTTTTGTTTTTAAGAATCGAACAGAGGGAAACTCTTCCTGGACTTTGTTCAAATGCCAATCGTTGCGCACTAGGAAAACCGGCATATTTTCGTAATCGTAGGCGGTGCAGGCCGCATAAGAATCCATCAGTTTTTTGACATCGGCCGGCGACCCGTCCAACCAACGCGCCGTGGTATAAATTGTCGATTCAAAGGTAACGGGCACGTTATATTCTGTCCGCACACGATCCGCTAAAATCTGAAATTGCAAGGCACCGATAACACCGACCAGCCACTCGGAGCCCATTTGTGTTTTGAACACGCTGGCGCCCCCCTCTTCGGCAATTTCCAACAAAGCCGACGACAAATGCTTGGCCTTCATCGGATCTGTCGCACGCACTTTTTGTAGCAACTCCGGCGCAAAACTCGGGATACCGCCAAACGCCAGTTTTTCGCCCTCGGTTAAAGTATCGCCGATACGCAAATTGCCATGATTGGGAATCCCGACGATATCGCCGGCAAACGCGTCCTCGGCCAACTCTCTTTCCTGCGCCAAAAACAAAGTCGGGTTATGCAAAATCAACTGCTTGCCCGAGCGCACATGGCACAATTTCATCCCTCGCTTAAAGTGTCCGGAGCACAAGCGCATAAACGCGATTCTGTCGCGATGTTTCGGATCCATATTGGCCTGTATCTTGAAAATAAAGCCGGTCACAGCGTCTTCTTCGGGCTTGACCGAACGCGTCAAGGCCTGGAAAGCGCGAGGTGGTGGCGCAATGGACAACAAGCTGTCCAGCAACTCTTTCACCCCAAAATTATAAATCGCACTGCCAAAGAAAACAGGCGTTAAATGTCCTTCCAAATACGCGGTTTTATCAAAAGGCTGACACAGCGCCTTGACCATTTCCACATCTTCGCACAACTGCTTGTGTGCGCCTTCGCCTATCAAGGCCGCCATTTTAGGATCTTGCAAATCATAAAAATCTTGGCTGTCGGCGCGCGTGCTTTTATCGGCGGAACGATCCATAAAACGCAGGCGCGATTGCGCTATATCCCAACAACCGACGAAACTGCGCCCACTGCCAATCGGCCATGTAATCGGCGCCACATCCAAGGCTAACCTGTCTTCAATTTCCTGCAGCAGGGCAAAAGGATCTCGCCCGTCGCGGTCCATTTTGTTGATAAAAGTAATAATAGGAATATCGCGCAGACGACACACTTCAAACAACTTATAAGTCTGTGCCTCAATACCTTTGGCCGCGTCAATGACCATCACCGCGCTATCCACCGCTGTCAGCACGCGATAGGTATCTTCGCTGAAGTCTTCGTGGCCCGGCGTATCCAACAGGTTAAAAGTGCATCCGTTGTATTCAAAAGTCATAACGGAAGACGCTACGGAAATACCGCGTTCCTGCTCCACCTTCATCCAGTCGGAGCGCGCCGCTCTTTGTTCGCGTTTTGATTTGACCGCACCGGCCGTCGCAATCGCACCACCGAACAGCAACAACTTTTCCGTCAATGTCGTTTTACCGGCATCGGGGTGAGAAATAATGGCAAACGTGCGCCGCTTTGTAAAAACATCTTCTGACATACAACATCCTTTTTTAGGCACAAAATGTAGCAAAAAAAAGGCAAAAAGTCTATCTTTTTTTTCAAAAAGTATGGACTTATATTTTTTTTTCGCTATACTAATTGCAAGACAAGAGCGGGCGTGGTGGAATTGGTAGACACGTCGGATTTAGGTTCCGGTGGAGAAATCCATGGGGGTTCAAGTCCCTCCGCTCGCACCAATTATTTTTACAATGAAGGGAAACACTATGAAATTACAACAAAAAAGTCACAAAGAATTGGTCTATACATTTTCTTGCACTGTGTCGGCCGACGAAATGAAAACAGAAGTCAATAACAAGTTGGTCGCGGTCGGTCAAAAGGCCAAATTGCCGGGCTTTCGTCCGGGTAAAGTTCCCTTCGCTTTTTTAGAAAAACAATATGGTGCTTCTGCTCTGCAAGAGGCCGCCGAATCCTTTATTCAACAGGCGATTCAAAAGGCTATTACAGATGCCAAAATCCAATTGGCCTCATCGCCCAAAACCACCATTGACACGTTGCAACCTGGCAAAGACTTTGCGTTCTCTTTTGAATTGGAAGTGTTGCCGGAAATTGCCGATGTGGATGTCAGCAAAGTGTCTGTCACAAAATTAGTGGCGCCGGTTACTGACAAAGAAATTGACGAAGCCTTGACGCGCTTGGCCGACAGCCGCCGTGAAACCGAGCCTTGCAAAGAAAAACGTCCGACAAAGAAAGGCGACATTATCGTCATTGACTTTACCGGCAAAATCAACGGCGAAGTTTTCAAGGGCGGCGAAGGCAAAGATTACTATTTAGAGTTGGGTTCTAACACCTTCATCCCCGGCTTTGAAGAGCAGTTGGAAGGCGCCGAATTGGGCAAAACCGTCAAAGTCAATGTGACCTTCCCCAAAGATTATTTTGCCAAAGAATTGGCCGGACAAAAAGCAGTCTTTGATGTCGTCGTCAAAGAATTGCGCAAAATGAAAGAAGTCAAAATTGATGACGCCTTTGCTAAATTGTTCGGGCAGAAAGATTTGGCCGCGTTCAAAGAGGTTATCAAAGCCGAATTGGCCAAAGAATATGAGCGCGTCTCCCGCACACACTTGAAACGTGATGTGTTGGATCAACTGCACAAACTGTGCAAGTTCTCCTTGCCTGAAGGTATGGTCAAGGCTGAGTTTGACGCCATTTGGCATCAAGTGGAAGACGACAAAAAGAATGGTCGTTTAGACCCGTCGGAAAAAGGCAAATCTGATGCCGAATTGAAAAAAGCATATCAGCCGATTGCCGAACGTCGTGTGGCTTTGGGCTTATTGCTAGCTCACATAGCGCAAACCGCCAAAATCAAACTGGACGCCGACGAGTTCCAAAAAGCATTGATTGAAGAAGCAAAACGTCATCCGACACAGGAAGACGCTTTCATCAACTATTACACCAAGAATCGTCAGGCGGCTCAAGCTTTACAGGCGCAGTTGCTGGAAGAAAAAATTATGGATTATGTGATCAAACAAGCCAAGCTGACAGAAAAATCTGTGTCCGTCAAAGATTTGTATAATTACGATCCGGATGCGAAAGGAAAGAAATAATGAGCGGGTATTTGATACCAACCGTTGTTGAACAAACCGGCCGCGGCGAGCGCGCTTACGACATTTACTCTCGTCTGCTCAAAGAGCGTATTATCTTTTTGACAGGTCCGGTGGAAGATGCCATGGCCAGCACCGTTTGTGCTCAATTGTTATTTTTGGAAGCCGAAAACCCCAACAAAGAGATTGCGTTGTATATCAACTCTCCGGGCGGCGTTGTAACGGCAGGACTGTCTATTTTAGACACCATGAATTATATCAAATGTCCTGTCTCCACCATTGTGATGGGGCAAGCGGCATCTATGGCCTCGTTGCTGTTGTGCTGCGGCGCCAAGGGAAAGCGCTTTGCGTTGCCGAATTCGCGCATTATGATTCATCAACCTTCAGGCGGATTCCAAGGGCAAGCGGCCGATATTGAAATCCATGCCAAAGAGATTTTGGATTTGCGCCAGCGCCTCAATCAAATCTATGCGAAAGCAACGGGTAAAAAATTGTCCGAAATTGAAAAGGCGATGGAGCGCGATAACTTCATGACGCCGGAAGAAGCCAAATCTTTTGGCCTGATTGACAAGATTATCGAACATCGCGCCACCCCTATTGAAAAATAAAAAGCCAATACCTATCTTTTTATGACAAAGGATACAGATGACAGAAACTTCTCAACCGACATTGTCCTGCGCGTTTTGCGGTAAAACTCAAAACGAAGTCAAAAAACTGATTGCGGGGAAAACTTACACCGATAAAGACGGGCAAGAACAAACCGTTTTTATTTGCGATGAGTGTATCAGCCTATGTTCGCAATTGGTGGATAACGCGCCGATGCAAGCGCCGGCCGAAGCGGGCGATATCACACTGTCATCGCCGCACGAAATCAAAGCCTTTTTAGATTCGTATGTGATTGGCCAAGAGAACACAAAAAAGGTGCTGTCGGTGGCAGTATATAATCACTATAAACGCTTGTTGCATCCGATTGACGATGATGTAGAGATTTCCAAATCGAACATTTTGCTGATTGGGCCGACCGGTTGCGGTAAAACATTTTTGGCGCGCACTTTGGCCAAGACATTGAATGTACCTTTTGCCATGGCGGATGCCACCACTTTGACGGAAGCCGGCTATGTCGGCGACGATGTGGAAAACATCCTGGTCAAGCTGTTACAGGCAGCCAACTATGACGTGGAGCGCGCACAAAAAGGCATTATTTATATCGATGAAATTGACAAGATTTCACGCAAGACCGCCAATGCGTCTATTACGCGCGATGTGTCTGGCGAAGGTGTGCAACAGGCCTTGCTCAAACTGATTGAAGGCACAGTGGCCTCGGTGCCCCCGCAAGGCGGTCGCAAACATCCGCAACAGGAAACCATACAAATCGATACGTCAAATATCTTGTTTATTTGTGGCGGCGCGTTTGCCGGCTTAGAAAAGGTTATCGAACACCGCACCAACGAAGCCTCTATCGGCTTTGGCGCCTTTATTCCTGAAAAACACAGTGCGAAAATCGGTCAATTGTTAGCGCAGGTGCAAACGGAAGACTTGTTGAAGTTTGGCCTGATTCCCGAGTTTATCGGGCGCTTGCCGGTCATCACAACGCTGGACGATTTGGATGAAAAGGCCTTGATTGCTATCTTGACGCAGCCCAAAAACGCGTTAGTAAAACAATTCCAAGCGTTATTTAAGATGGAAAATGTCGATTTGACATTCACGCCAAAAGCTTGCAAAGCCATAGCGCAACTGGCATTAAAGCGCAAAACAGGTGCGCGCGGCCTGCGTTCTATTGTGGAAAATCTGTTATTAGATTTAATGTATGACCTGCCGACATTGCACGATTTGCAAGAAGTGGTCATCAATGAGACGGTCGTGGCGGGAAAACGACGCCCCGTCCTGATTTACGCCGACAAAAAAGCAAAGGCAAGCTGATGGAAAAAGACGATATCTTACCGGACGCCATGTTCACCACCACGCGAACAACCAAAAAGGCAGAAAAGCCTTTGTGGGACAAAAATGGTGCGCCACGCACTTTTCCCGTGCTGCCGTTGCGTGGCCTGGTCTTTTTTCCCAATATGGCGCTGTCGTTGTTTTTAGAACGTGATGTTTCTAAAAATGCACTGAAATATTTGACCGACAAAAAATATATCTTGCTTTTAACACAACAAGACGCTCAACAGGAAAATCCGACGGAAAAAGATTTGTATGCCGTCGGCACGTTGTGTAAAATTTTGCAATTTGTGCGCTTATCCGACGGCACTTACAAGGCCTTGATTGAAGGGATTCAACGTGCCAAGGTTTTGACCATGATTCAAGGTTTGCCCTGCTTTATGGCAATGGCGCAACCCTTGACAACTACCGATATTGACAAGCCGAAAACAAAAACAATGGCGCAGGCATTACGTCGTCAGTTTGATGAGTTTTTGCGCTTAAACAAAGCATATTTACCGCCGGCTATGGGCAACATTTCCAAGCTGACAGATGACGAATCTTTTGCGGACGCCGTCTGTGCTCATTTACATCTGACGACACAGGAAAAACAGGAATTGCTTGCCGAGCCGTCCTTTATGAAACGGCTTCAAAAGATTTTTGCGGCGGTCGAAAATGAAATCAATATCTTGAAAATGGATCGTGAGATTCGCACGCGCGTCAAATCGCAAATGGAAAAAAGCCAGCGCGAATATTACTTAAACGAGCAAATGAAGGCCATTCAAAAGGAATTGGACGAAACAGAAGGCGGTAACGAGATTCAACAGCTGGAACAAAAAATCAATCAAACGCCCTTGAGCAAAGAGGCCGCAACGAAGGCAAAAGCCGAATTGAAAAAATTGGCCTCGTTGGGCCCGATGAGCGCCGAAGCCGGCATTGTGCGCGGGTATCTGGATTGGTTGTTGGCACTACCTTGGGAAGAGCCCAAGCCCATTAAAATAGATTTGAAAAAAGCACAGCGCATTTTGGACGCCGACCATTACGGGCTAGAGAAAGTCAAAGAACGAATCATTGAGTTTTTGGCCGTGCAACAAAAAGCACACAGTCACAAAGGCTCTGTTTTATGTCTTGTCGGACCTCCCGGCGTCGGCAAAACTTCTCTGGGACAATCGATTGCGCGGGCCACATCACGCACCTTTGTGCGCGCCTCGTTGGGTGGAATGAAGGATGAGGCCGAGATTCGCGGGCATCGGCGCACGTATGTGGGCGCTCTCCCCGGCCGTATTCTCCAGAGCATGAAAAAGGCCAAAACACGCAACACGCTGTTTTTGTTGGACGAAATCGACAAAGTCGGCGCCGATTGGCGTGGCGATCCGTCGTCGGCGTTACTGGAAGTGCTGGATCCCGAACAGAACGCCACTTTCAGCGATCATTACTTGGAAGTCGATTACGACTTGTCGCCGGTGATGTTCGTCACCACGGCCAACACATTGAAAATGCCCAAGCCTTTGCTGGATCGTATGGAAATCATTCAACTTTCGGGCTATACGGAAGAAGAAAAATTGCAAATTGCGTTACGGCATCTGTTGCCCAAGCAAATGAAGCTGGCCAACCTGAATAAAAAAGAGTTCTCTCTGTCCGAATCGGCCATTCTTAAACTGATTCGCGAATACACGCGGGAAGCCGGCGTGCGTCAATTGGAACGCGAAATTGCCAACTTGGTGCGCAAAGCGGTCAAAGCTTTATTGACCGGAAAGACAAAGAAAATCACGATTACCGACAAAGAGGTGGCCAAATATGCCGGCGTGCCTCAATATAATTATGGTGTGGCCGAAAAGAAAGATCAGGTCGGCGTGGTAACCGGTCTGGCCTGGACCGAAGCGGGCGGAGATATCTTAGCCATAGAAGCATCGGTTATGCCGGGCACGGGCAAATCTACCCTGACCGGACATTTAGGCGACGTCATGAAGGAATCGGTGTTGGCGGCCTTGTCTTATATCCGCTCTCATTATAAAGAATTAGGCATAGACGCCAAACGCTTTGCCAAACAAGATGTCCACGTGCATGTGCCTGAAGGAGCGACGCCCAAGGATGGACCATCGGCCGGCGTTGCCATGTGCACCACATTGGTATCGGCTTTTACGGGTATTCCCGTGCGCAAAGATATTGCGATGACGGGCGAAATTACCCTGCGCGGACGCATTTTGCCGATCGGCGGGCTGAAGGAAAAACTGTTGGCCGCCAAACGCAGCGGCATTAAAACCGTCTTGATCCCCAAAGAAAACAAAAAAGATTTGTCCGAAATACCGGCCACCGTCAAAAAAGAATTGCACATTATTTGCGTCGAACACGTCAATGATGTGCTCAAACACGCCCTAGCAAAACCGCTTACCCCCTTAAAATAGTGTATTTTTCTCTTTTTTGGCGATTAAAAATCGTAGTTTTACAACAATTTTGCGTATTTTTGCAAAAAAATATGAAAAAATGTGCTTTTTGCGGTTGACAAGCCTTTTATAACCCGTTTAATATAGACTTATGGTTGATTAAAAGGCCATATGTTTTAACTTTAACAAAGGAAACTTAACTATGAACAAGAATGAATTGGTTGCAGAAATTGCAAAAAAAGCTGGCGTTTCCAAAACAGACGCCGCCAAAACAGTTGACGCTTTCATCGCCGCCGTCTCTGGCGCTTTGAAGAAAGGCGGAGAAGTTCGCTTGGTTGGTTTCGGTACATTTGCTGTGTCAAAACGTGCAGCTTCTGTCGGCCGTAACCCCCGCACAGGCGCCAAGATTAAAATTGCCGCTTGCAAACAGCCGAAATTCCGTGCTGGTAAAGCCTTGAAGAAAGTCGTTAACTAATTTAAGTTGACTTTTTTAAGAAAAAGAGCAATACTGCGTTGTGCGTATTGCTCTTTTTTTATGGGCGGTTAGCTCAGTTGGTCAGAGCACCTCGTTTACACCGAGGGGGTCAGGAGTTCAAATCTCTTACCGCCTACCATATCGAAAAGTATAAGAGATTTTGCTTGTGCTTGCCATGTGATGAAAAAAAGAGTAAACTAGCCTATCTTTAACAACAAAAGAGGATTATATATGCCAAAAGAAGAGGTGCTGACTTTTACAGGCACAGTAACAGAAAAGTTACCCAACGCCATGTTCCGCGTCAAATTGGAAAACGGACATGAAATTTTAGCGCACACTGCCGGGAAAATGCGCAAGTTCAGAATTCGCGTCATGGTCGGAGATAAAGTTGAAATTGAAATGACGCCTTACGATCTGACAAAAGGAAGAATCTCTTTCAGGCATAAAGCATAACCATCAAAAAAAGGGGGCCCGCCTATGTTTGATTTTATTCTATGTATCTGTGCATGCGTGTTGTCGTATATCTTATCGACAATTTTATATAGGCCCACACATACGCCCGCCTTTCAAAACATGTCCACCCGTGGTGGTATTGCGGTTATTTTAAGTTCTGTGGTCTGCGTAGCTGCCTCTGTGTTATCGACCGTATCCGTCGCCGAAAACATCTTTTTCCCCGTATTGTTGTGGGCTCTCGGATTGAGCTTATACGGGCTGACATCTCACAGACTCAATCGTTTTTGGACCTATCTGCTGATTTGTGGCTTGACCGCGTTTGCGCTGCCTCCCTCTTGGGTGTTCTTTCACGGCGCCGTGCCTTTTTGGGCAGAGCGCTTGATTATTACGCTTGTTTGGGCGTTGAGCTTACACATTTCGGCCACGCTGAACGCATTGCCGGTGCTCATGCCGGCGTTTATTCGCCTACAGCTGATTGCACTTATCTTGCTCAATCTGTGGACACCGAACTTACAGCTGGCGTGGGTGTTGGCCATTTGTTTAGGCGCACAAATCGGCTTTAGCTTTTATGCCCGCAAAAAACCCTTCTTACGGCAAGGTAAATCCGGCATTGTGCCGGCCATGTATCTGATGGGCTTTTTCTGGTTGCAAACCGTTGAAGCGGCGCCGGTGGCCCGCGGCGGTCTGTGGCTGGCCTGTCTGGTCGCTTACAGCTATATGCTTTGGGAAGTCTGCTATTCCTTCGCATATCGGTGGATTTTCCGCAAAAAGCAAGAACCTAAAATGCTCAGCTTTTTCTTTGTTCAGGCCGTTCAAAGACATTTAGATAAATCGGCAGAAGTCACGCGCTTTTTCAGCAACCGCTGGTCGCTGTTGATATTGTTCGCGGTGGTCTTGGGTATTCTGCGAGCGCCGGCCGCCTCGTTGCTGTGGCCAACGGGCCTGGTGTTACTGATTGTCTTTGCCGAAATCTATCTGCAAATCAAAGCGTTTTCGGGCAAGGTAACCTCAACGACGTCTATGTTCTCGGTGATCCCTATGTGCAAAGACATTTTTGCCGGCTATAAAGAACTGTTTCGCAAAATCAAAGATAAATGAGTCTTTTTCAACTTGTTTCTCCCTTTACCCCTTCCGGAGATCAGCCCGAAGCGATTGCCGAACTGACGCAAGGTTTTCTGGCCGGCGCACGCAATCAGGTGCTGTTAGGTATTACCGGCTCGGGCAAGACATTTACGATGGCGCACATTATTCAGAACTTGTCGCGCCCGACGCTGATTTTGGCGCATAATAAAACATTGGCCGCACAGTTGTATGCCGAGATGAAGGCCTTTTTCCCGCACAACGCGGTTGAATATTTTGTGTCGTATTACGATTATTATCAGCCGGAAGCGTATTTGCCGCGCACTGACACGTATATAGAAAAAGATTCGGCCATCAACGAACAAATCGACCGCCTGCGGCAAAGCGCAACACAAAGCCTGTTAGAGCGGCAAGACGTCATTGTTGTGTCGTCGGTGTCGTGTATTTATGGCTTGGGCGATGTCGATTCTTATACACAAATGAAAGCCGATATTCACGTCGGCGACAAATACGACATGGACACGCTGTGTCATTTGCTGTCCGGGCAACAGTATCGGCGCAACAATGTAGCTTTTGAGCGGGGAGATTTTCGCGTGCGTGGCGACAATCTGGATGTGTTCCCTTCGCATTTAGAAGATCGCGCTTGGCGCATCAGCCTGTGGGATGATACAGTGGAAAGCCTGTGGGAAATTGACGCGCTGACAGGCCAAAAGGTGCAACAATTACAGCATATTGCGCTTTATCCGTCGAATCATTATGTCACGCCAACGCCGATTGTGGAAAAGGCAGTCAAGACCATCAAACAGGAACTAGATGAACGCCTGGCAGAACTGACAAGCCAAAACAAACAGGTGGAAGCGCAACGCTTAAAGCAAAGGACAACCTTTGATATAGAAATGATGCTGGCCACACAAACGTGTAAGGGCATAGAAAACTATTCGCGCCACTTCACCGGTCGTCCGGCCGGCGCACCGCCACCCACTTTGTTTGAATACTTGCCGAAAAATGCGCTGTTGTTCGTGGATGAAAGCCATGTCACCGTGCCGCAAATCGGTGCTATGTATAAAGGCGACTTGTCGCGCAAACAGATTTTAACCGACTATGGCTTCCGTCTGCCCAGTTGCAAAGACAACCGCCCGTTGACTTTTGACGAGTGGAATCGCATGCGCCCGCAAACTTTGTTTGTGTCGGCCACGCCGGGCCCGTGGGAGTTGCAGCAAACGCAAGGCGCTTTCACAGAGCAACTGATTCGCCCGACCGGCCTGTTAGATCCGCTTTGCCTGGTGAGGCCGGCACAGACGCAGGTGGCGGACCTGTTGGACGAGTGCAAAAAAGCTGCCGAGAAAAAAGAGCGCGTGCTGGTTACAACGCTGACCAAGAAAATGGCCGAGGACCTGACGCAATACCTGTGCGACAACGGTATCAAAGCGCATTACATGCACGCCGACATAGATACATTGGAAAGGATTCGTTTGATACAAGATTTGCGCCAAGGCGTGTTTGATGTGCTGGTCGGTATCAACCTGCTGCGCGAAGGCCTGGACATCCCCGAATGCGCTGTGGTCGCGATTTTAGACGCGGACAAAGAAGGCTTTTTAAGATCCGAAACATCGCTGATACAGACCATAGGCCGCGCCGCGCGACACGTGAACGGGCGCGTGTTGTTGTATGCGGACGTTATGACGGGCTCGCTGGAAAAGGCGATTAAAGAAACGCAAAGACGTCGCGCCAAACAGGAAGCGTATAATAAAGAACACGGCATTACACCGCAAAGTATTCAAAAGAGCGTCGAAAAGTTGCTTGTGCCTACCGAATCGCAACCGCCCAAGCGGCCTTTTGCCGACTTGTCGGATGAACAGTTGGAAAAACAGATGTTAGCGGCGGCCGATCGGCTAGACTTTGAACGCGCTATAGAACTGCGCAACGCCTTGCACAGCCGACAAAAACAAGAATTGGGCATTTAAAACAGTTTAAGCCATTTGAGCAAAACGACTTGCACAATGCCGACCAACAGCACCAACAGGCAATAAAACCAAAACGAGAAGGGATGAGAGCTGACGGGAATCCCTTGCACGTTTGCGCCCAACATACCGGAAATCAAGGTCAGCGGCATAAAAATCACCGTCACGACGGACAAAAGATACATGGTGCGGCTGATCCCCAAATTGACTTTAGCGTCTAATTCTTCCTGCGACACATTGGAATGATCGCGGGCAAAGTCCAATTCTTCCACCGCCTGCACCAAAGCGTCCGCCACTTCTTGCCAACGCGCCTGCGCATCTTTGGGCATAAAAGGCGCTTCCAGCACAGACAACAGGCGGCACACATCCTTTTGAGGTGCCAAATACCGCCGCAACCCGACAATTCGGTGGCGCACATCAGACAGCTCGGCGCGCAACTCGGTGTCGCGATGCGCCGTCACATCAATGACCTTTTCTTCAATCTCGTCTACCTCGTCGGCGATATCTTCCACCACCGTATAGATTCGGTCAGTCATCGCTTCAATCAGACGCAAAAAGCACTCTTGCACATCTTGGGGGCCTTTGTGTGCGCGCAGTTGATTGAGCACCACTTGCACGGAATACGCCGGCCGGTGAGACACGGTAATCAGCCGATTAGCCTCTAAATAAAAGTGCAAGGCAATCATATCTTCAATTTCGGCCTTTTTGGTTAAATTGACACCGCGCAAGACAACAAACAAGCCCTTGTTAGTGCGCAACGAGCGAGGATGCGTATCCTCGTCCATCAGGCCGTCAATAACGGGACGCGGCAGCCCGGCTTTGTTTTTCAACCACGCTTGCGCCTGCGGATTTTTGTAATCCAGGTGAATCCAACATGGTTGAGCGGTGCGCGACACAGATTGTTGCACACGCCCGGACCCTTTACCGTTCAAAAGCACACAAAATTGAGTTGTTGTCCGCATGGCGTCTCCTTTCTGCCCTCACCTTATAAAAAACAAATAAAGATGTCAAACAAAAAAGCAAGAGAGCGCAGGCGCAAAGGACAAAAAAATCCCCCGCCTTTCGACAGGGGATTTCAAGTTTTTCAAAGCCAGCGGCTTATCTTCCCTTGCGACCGCCGCCACCAAGTTTCGGGCCCGTGTGACCGACCCGACGGGGGGCGCCCACTCTTGCCCCGGCGCTTCTTGGCATTGAAGGCGTGCGCATTGCGGAGGATCCTGCTCTGCTACCACTACCCAAACCGCTTCTAGCTCCACCAAATCTTGGGCCTTGTCCGCCGCTGGAGCCTACTCTTGAGCCAGAGCCCAATCTCGGGGCGCCGCCCACGCTGGAGCCTATCCTTGTGCTACCGCCAACTTGACGGCGCGGCAGACTCTTCTTAACCTTTTGAACTTCGCGCGCACTTGTTCCGGTAGGCTGTCTATTGCTGCCGGGATAAGCGGGGGTTACCCTGCTTGTCGTCTGTTGGACCGGACGTGCCGTGCCAACGGCCGCGCCCGTGCTCACTCGTGTGCTAGTGCTTTTACCAGAGTCCCCTCGACTACCCGAGCCGGACAACACTTGCGTGATTTTTCCACTACCTCCTGTTCTAACTACCGGAGCTGCTGTCGGAATTCCTTTCACTTTTGATGACGACGCATTCCAATCCACCTTACCGATTGTTACGTCTTTGTCTTGATTCCGTGGACGAAGCACATTTCCGTTAACAACGCCACGTCGTCCGTTGCGGCCGGTCAGATTGTTCCTTATGTCCTCGCCTTTTCGCAACTTGGACACTGTCACAAGCGTCGAATCTTGGTTGCCGTTTCCGTTTGAATTAGGAGCTGGCATAGGGTCCCGTCCGCTCGGATAGTATTCGCCGGAATCGCGCCGACGGTTTTGTTGCTGGCGGAGGTTCAGATATCCTAGAGATTCCATACGACCGGTTTTGAGGCTGAACATTCGTTCCTCGTGTCTGTTTTGTTCCCTGATATAATCCAACCGCAAATAACCGAATTTATGCAACCATCTGCACAAATCGTCCGTATCAGACAACAGCTGAATTGGCGGTTGCCCGTCAACAGCGATGGTTTCTTGAACAATCACATGCTGCGCGGGCGTCGTGCGCGCCTTTTGAATTTGTTGTGTCGCTTCATCTATTTGACGACCCAATTCATTATCCACTTCCACAGCCACCAAATACCAGCGACCGTCTTTGCCTTGTGTCATCGCGGTTTCCAAATGTTTTGTTTCGGCAGCGGGCTTATAACCGGTCACGGCCTTTGCCGCTTTAGGCGGAGGCGAATTGGAATCCCCATCCAGCACAGGTTTGGCTTCGGCGGGTTCCTCTTTTTCGGCTATTTTGTTGCCCAAAAATTGTGCTGCTTGACTCACCTGGTCGTCTGTCGGCTTCATATCAAAAACTACACCGGACACATAATTACCGCTCGACAACCGCTCCAGCATCCACACGCCCGAATCCTGCTTCTGTAAATCGTCAAAAAAGACCTCTATTTCATTTTGTATCTGTTGTTCTGTTTTTGCCTCGCCGGCATGTATTACAATCGGCTGTTGCACGGCGCCGGCCTCCGCCTTTGCCGACATATTAGAAGAAACCACAAACATGCCCGCAAGCGCAGCGACCGCGATAGCTCCTTCTGTATGTGCGGTGATAACTCCTCCTGACAACCATTCTTCCAATGTGTTTGGATGTTTTTTTGTCATTTTTGCCTCCTTGTTTTTTTCTTACGCTAGCACAATACAAAAACTTTGTCCAGATTTTTGTATCATTTTTACCCTAAAATTATACAACCTGACGTCAAAAGCGTCATTTGACCCAATTGAACAGCCATTCGAATACCTTTTAACGTCCACATTTTAGCCTCTTTTCCTTGTTGAACTGAGGTCAGTATAACACATTTTTAATTTTTTGTCAAGTCTTTTGTTAAAAAATCAAAAAATAAGGAAAAAGGCCATACAAAAACAACACAAAAATTGTGATAAAAGGACTCGCCGTCGAATCTCACCGAGAGGCCGACGGGTTGCCGGGTACGGTCTCTTTGGTGTTGGAGTTTTGTGCGACTTGCATGCGCGTTTCGTTCTGCGCAGCGCGTCTAACATCTCCAAATGTCACCGTCTTTACGCTGTTCGTCGCGTATGTTACAGTTGGTTGATGAAGTGCTTCGGCTGCGGCCGCCTGCGCATCATTTACCGGAACAACCGCCGTTTTATTGAACAAAGCAAGCGCAAGGACTATGGCCTTGTAAGCGGCCCCACCCCAAATCGAAAGAAGCGTGCTCCCTATTGCGACTTTTTCCAACACACTTAATTCCGTATGCACCGTAATATTTAACTTTTGTCCTTTTTTCGCCTTAAGATTTAACGACGATCCTTTGCTGGCCTGCCCCTCAAGCGCCGGCTCCTGATTGGCGGCATTGGCCAGCTTTTGAAAAACAGCCAATTCTTCTTCTGATTTTTGTGCGTTTCTCAAGCGCGCGCGAAGAGTCTTGGTCGTTTTTCTGGCTTGTTTTTTAGAAGCGCTTTTCAGCGCTTCAGATCGGCTCATACCGCGGCCTGCAGAACAAGACAACGCAAGCGTCTGAGCCAAGCTTTCCGTCAGCAACTCATCCACAGATTCTGCGGCTTTTTTCAGTTGCGCGTCGCGGCTACGTTTGTAGCGCTGCACCACACCCTCAAAAGAAAGATATTGCTGATCAGAAAAGCCTTGGATAACCTTTTTGACGGCATCCTTATTGCTGCGGTCGGCGCCGATGGCTAAAATGTAGGCTCGCATTTGTTGAGCCGGACTGAGTTTTTTTAAATCTGGAACTTTTTTAGCCATCGTTACCTCCGTAGTTTTTTCTTACTGTATGCTCATCAGCGCGTTTTGTCCAGCCTTTTCTGTTGTTTTTGTTTTAAAACAACACCGCCTGACGTCAAAAGCGTCATTTGGCCCGTCTGAATGGCCGCCCGAATAGCCTGAAGCGTTTGCATTTTAACCTCGTGTTTTGCCATAAGATACTCTTACCGGGAGCCTCTGCCCCAACCACGATAGGGCCGCCCAAAATACGGGGTGTGGTGCCGAACCACCGGACGAGGCGGTCGCGGACGACGATACCAAGGACGCCACCAACGCAGCGGCGGCAACAAGCGACGATCTTCCACGATTACATCCCGATATTCATAATAATACTGTGGCGTTTGACGCACAATAACGGTTTGCGGCGCTGTCTTCACAACAACAGGCTCGGCCGGAGGCGGCGTCACAACCACGCGCGTCGGCGGCAAAACAACCGGCGACACCGGCGCGGCCACGCGCAAAGATGTGTGACAACCTGTCGTCAAACCGTTCGTTAAAAGCAATGCTGCAGCGGTTAAAGATTTAAGGTGTTTCATAAAGACCTCCCTTGGTTAAAGTTAAGTCCCCCTAAAAATTGAAAATAACAAGAAAGCATCCCACAAGCCAATAATTCAAATGTTAAGATGCTTTCCATGCTCATTCTCCGTGTTGTTTGATTATACCGGAATATGTATCCACCCTTTGCATAAAGGGGGCTATATCTTTCCGCTCTTTCGCAGGAACAACCACCGCGGGCGCGACCTGTTTTTCTGTGGCCAGCTTTTCATTTTTATGTTTATTGACAATGCTACAGCAACCACCGATGCCTGCGGCAATCACCAACGCCGTCACCAATGTGATACAACCGGCAGATTGCAACATGCGCACACTTTTACGCGGATTGTGCGGGTCGTCAAGATACGGATCAAACTCTTCAAACGCAGGGTCCGTCACGAGAAAGTTTTCATCATAATAATTATGCATTGGCACAACACCTCTTTTTGTCTAACTTTATGGACAGATTAGCACGATTTTCCCCAAAAGGCAAGCGCTTTTTTACTAAATGTCCAAATTGACGACGTTCAAAGCGTTCTCTTGGATGAAATCGCGGCGCGGCTCCACCACATCGCCCATCAAGGTAGAAAACACCTGGTCCGCGTTAGACGCGTCTGTCGGCTTAACCTGCAACAGGTGGCGCGCATTGGGGTCCAGCGTTGTTTCCCACAACTGCTCGGGGTTCATTTCGCCCAAGCCTTTATAGCGGTTGATGGCAACGCCCTTGCGACCTAACTTGCAAATCGCGTCAATCAAGCCCACCGGACCGGTAACGGTAAAGTTCGCGTCTTTTGTCTTTAATGTGGCAGGGCGGGTAAAGAAGGCCGCAATGTCTTTGGTAATTTGCGCCAACAGCACCGCCTCTCCGCTGGACAACAGCGCATGATCCGCCGCAAAGGTTTCCGTTACGCCACGCAAGGTGCGCGAGAAAGTAAAGCCGTTTTGCTTGTCGTAGGCGCATTTCCAACCACGCTCATATTCGGGCTCAATCGAATCCAAGCGCTGCACAAAGGTATCGTCAAAGACGACATCTTCGCCAATCAGGCCAAAAATAGCCATTTGCTCGATGATTCGCGCCGGAATATGCTTGCTCATGCGGTCAATGCACTGACGCGCCTGATAGCACTTATACGCCAGCGACATCAAGTCAGCGCCGGCGATCTGTTCGCCCTCGGCGGTTTCCAACACGACGTCGGCCGTGCCGTTTTGAATCAAATAATCTTCCAACGCCTTGTCGTCTTTCAGATAAATCTCCGAATTGCCGCGTTTGGCACGATACAAAGGCGGTTGCGCAATGTAAATGTAGCCCCTGTTCAATAATTCGGGCATTTGACGATAGAAGAAAGTCAGCAGCAACGTCCTAATGTGCGCACCATCCACATCAGCATCGGTCATAATGATGATTTTGTGATAGCGGCATTTGTCCGCGTTAAAGTCTTCTCGGCCGATACCCGTGCCGAAAGCGGTAACCATCGTGCCGATTTCTGCCGAGTTCAACATCTTGTCAAAGCGGGCGCGCTCGACGTTCAAAATCTTACCACGCAAAGGCAGAATCGCCTGATTGACGCGGTTACGCCCCTGTTTGGCCGACCCGCCGGCCGAATCTCCCTCAACGATGAAGATTTCCGACAGCGCCGGATCTTTTTCCTGGCAATCGGCCAATTTGCCCGGCAAGGACGCCATATCCAAAGAGCCTTTGCGACGTGTCAATTCACGCGCCTTACGGGCAGCTTCACGAGCGGCAGCGGCTTCAATAACCTTGCCGATAATCTGTCGTGCATCAGCCGGATGCTCTTCCAGCCATTGTTCCAACTTGTCAGAAATGATACCCTCGACCACAGGACGCACTTCAGAAGAGACCAATTTGTCTTTTGTTTGCGAAGAAAACTTCGGATCGGGCACTTTAACCGACAACACGCAGGTCAGGCCTTCGCGCATATCTTCACCGCTCAATTCAACCTTTTCTTTTTGCGTCAAACCGCTGGCCGAAGCATAGTTGTTGATCGTTCTGGTTAAAGCCGCACGCAAGCCGGCCAAATGCGTTCCGCCATCGCGTTGCGGAATATTGTTGGTAAAGCATTGGCAGTTTTCGTGATAGCTGTTTGTCCATTCCATCGCGACATCAACGGTAATACCGTCTCTTTCGCTGGTCGCGGCAAAGGTTTCCGATTGCAACACGGTTTTAGATTGGTTTAAATAGCGGACAAACTCTTTCACGCCGCCTTCATAGCACATATCCACCTCTTTTTCTTCGGCGGTGCGGCGATCAATCAACACCAAGCGCACGCCCGAACTTAAAAAGGCCAATTCACGCATACGATGTTCCAATGTGTTAAAATCGTATTCTATATTTTTAAAGGTTTCCGGTGAAGCCCAGAAAGTCACGGAGGTGCCATGCTTGTCGCCGGCTTCGCCCACTTCAGCCAAAGGCGCCACAGGCACGCCGTTTTTAAACTGCATATACCACTCTTTACCGTCACGCCAAATGCGCAAATCTAATTGAGAAGACAGCGCATTCACCACAGACACGCCCACACCGTGCAAGCCACCGGACACCTTGTAAGAGTTTTGGTCAAACTTACCGCCGGCGTGCAATTCGGTCATAATCACTTCGGCCGCCGAGACGCCTTCTGTTTTGTGAATGCCCGTCGGAATACCGCGTCCGTTGTCGATGACGGTTACAGATCCGTCCGGATTTAAAATCACTTGTGTTTTATCGCAATAGCCGGCCAACGCCTCGTCAATCGCGTTGTCCAACACCTCATAGACCATATGATGCAAGCCCGTGCCGTCGTCGGTATCCCCGATATACATACCCGGACGCTTGCGAACAGCGTCTAACCCTTTAAGTACCTTAATGCTTTCTGCGTCATATGTTTGTTCCATGATATCACCTTTTCTTTTAAGCCACCGCCCGATAGGCTTTGGCGTTGTCTATACAAAAAAACTCGGCCTTATTTTCCAAAGGAGCAAAGGCCTTTTCGTCCACCCCCGTCAGCCAAACCTGCGAAGGCAACGACAAAATCAATTCAAACAAAGCCCCTTGCCGATGCGCATCCAAATGCGACAGACCTTCGTCCAGCAACAACAGCGGACATTGGCCTTTTTCTTTCATCAGGGCTTGTGTTTGAGCAAAAATAATGGACAGCAACAGCGCTTTTTGTTCTCCGGTTGAGCACAAAGCCGCGTCTGTGTTTTTGTTTAAATTCAAAACAGACAGGTCGGCGGTATGCGGACCACAGGCGTGTCCCCCATCAGATACCAAATGCCGGCTTTTAGCCAACAAATCGGCAAAATAGGTTTCCGCTTGCAGCGCCGAGTGTGAGCGCACAAAATCTTCCACCGCGCCTTTTAAAAAGATTTGAGCCCGCGGAAAGTCAGTTTCCGGCGCCTGTTCCAGCAGCACATTCAGACGATCGACCACATCGACACGCGCCGCCGCTATAGCTACACCATTTTGAGCAATCTGTTGTTCCAACGCGGTCAGCCATGCCGGATCTGTCTTGCCGGCACACAGCAAAGACATCCATTGTTTGAAAGCGTAGGCGTATTCGGTCGTAATGTGGGCATAAGACGGCAAAAAGGACTGAACCAACCGGTCCAAAAAGCGACGACGAGTCGCCGGATCGCCGTTAAAAATACGGTCAAAGGCCGGCGTCAGCCACAAAATACTTAAGGTTTTACCCAACTCATCTTGAGATTTAATGTTTTGTCCGTCAATGCGAATCTGACGACGCTGTTCGGCTTTCCCTGTGCCGATTTGGCAAACGCCGTCGGGGGTGCGCACACGCGCGCTGACTGTCCAAGCATGCGGCAACGACACCACATCCGGCATACCGATTCGATAAGAAATATCGGCCAAATGCGCATTGCGCAGACCGCGTCCCGGCACCAAAAAAGAAATCGCTTCCAGCACATTGGTCTTGCCGGCGCCATTACTGCCCGATAAAACAACGGGCGGCAACTCTCTGTCAAGCACAAGGCTCAACGAGTCGTAACACCGAAAATACGACAAGGTCAATTGTTCTATGCCGAAACGAGGAGTCGTCATTTCACCCCTATACACGCATAGGCATCAACACGTATAACGCTGTGTTGTCTTGAGCATCCTGTATAACCACAGGCGTGCTGGCATCAGAGAAACTGAAACGCGCGGTTCCGCATTGAACTTGTGCCAAAATATCCAACAAATAACGGTAGTTAAAGCCGACTTCCAGAGCAGAGGCATCATAGGCCACATCCAACTCATCTTCTGCCGAGCCTTCGTCTGTCGCGGCTGCCGCTAAATGCACAACGCCCTTTTTCAAGGACAACTTGATGCCGCGGGAACGTTCGGAAATCACCGCGACTCTATCCACCGCCGAGGTAAAGGCCGCCGAATCGACTTCCATCACTTTATCGTTAGAGGTCGGAATCACCACCTCATAATCCGGATAGATACCGTCAATCAGACGTGAAGACAAAACAGCGCGACCAAACGAAAAACGAATCTGATTCGCACAAACAGACACGGATACGTCTTGTTGTAATTCGCCCAATAAGCGCGTCAATTCGCCGACAGTCTTGCGCGGCACAATAACGGCCGGCATCGAATCAGCGCCTTCCGGCAATTCAACTTGCGAGCAAGCCAGACGATGACCGTCGGTGGCAACCGCTTTCAGCAAAGATTTGTCCGCTTTATGCACATGCAGGAAAATACCGTTGAGGTTATAGCGCGTCTCTTCGGTGGACATCGCAAATTGTGTCCGATCAATCAAGCCTTGTAATTGCGCGGTTGTCAGCATGAATGTGCAGGTAAAATCTTCCTCTTTCATGTGCGGGAAGTTTTCGGCATCCAATGTCGGCAAAGCAAAGCGAGAGCGTCCGCAACTGACCATAAATTGATCGGCCTTTTGCACGCATTGAACTTGCGCGCCGTCGGGCAACTTTTTAATCACATCATACAATTTATGTGCCGGAACGGTAATCGCGCCTTCGGAAGCCACATTAGCCGGCACCAGCTCGGAAAATTCCAACTCGTTGTCGGTCGCTTGAATTTGCAGGCTACCGCCGTTATCCGATTTAACCTCAAGTAACACGTTGGACAGAATAGGCACGGTTTGGCGTCTTTCGACAACGTTTTGAATATGCGACAAAGCGCGTAAAATGTCGGTTTTTTCGATGGTAAAATTGATCATGTTTTTATCCTTTTCTGTCCGTTATTTTATGATGTTTATCAGTATAGCAGAAAAGAAAAAAAGCACAACAAAAAAAGCAATGAAAAAAGGCTTGTTTATCTTATAAAAAATGCGTATGCTGACTATACACGGACAAGGGAGGAAAAAATGAGTATAACCCCACTCAAACCGACACAACTTTACAACAAATGCAACCTGCCTAAAATGCCGCCTGTTATGAAGGCGCCCAAAGGCACGCAGACGGATGTTATCGGCCAAGAAGCCGCCGAACAAGCCCTGTTGTTCGCCATGCAAATGAAGGCTGACGGATATAATGCCTTTTGTATTGGCCCGCGCGGTATCGGCAAAAAGAATCTGACACTGCAGTTGCTTAAAAAGCACGCGGCACACCTGCCGACCCCTGACGATATATGCTTTGTCCGCACATTGCAGAACCCGAACAAACCGTTATTATTAGCCCTGCCGGCCGGCAACGCTCCTGTTTTTGTGCAAGATTTTCAAAAGATTACGGATTCGTTGGCTCTCTCCCTGCCCGAATCGTTGTATGCGAGTCGTTATCTGTCCGGCATTCAAGCCATAAAAGCCGACTTAAAACATCGGCAAGCCACTTACCTGACGCGCCTGCAACAACTGACCAAGGGTAAAAAGTATGTCACAATTGCGCCCTATGAAAGCGGTTTTTGTGTCTTGCCCGTCTATCACGGCAAGCCCGTTCCGGCCGAATCGTTTGGCAAACTGCCGTCTAAAGTGCAAAATCTGGCCTATGCGCAAATGGTCCAAACCCGCACAAAGTTGGCTGAATCACTCGCTACCGAGCCTTGCCCGACCGACGACGAAGAGCAAACACGTCTGTTCACGCGCCAATACCTGACCGAACAGGTCAAAAAGGCCTTTGCCGGCATTACCTATGCCAAAACGGCGCCTTTCGTGGATGAAATTGTCAAGTTCTGCCTGCCTGTTCTGCTGTCCGACGACGAATCTTTGGCTGACAAACAAAAAGAGTGCAAAGCGTTGTTGCAACGCTATCAAATCAGCGTTATGTCCTCACATCCGGCCAAATCCGGCGCGCCGGTTGTCTTTGTGGATACAAGTGCGACAACATCAAAACTCTTTGGACACGCCGAAGGGGCTGTCCGAGGAGGCGGGCTTGATTGGCGTTTGATTGGCGGTGCCCTTCATCAAGCCAACGGGGGCTTTTTAGTCTGTCGTGCCGCGGATATCGCGGACGCCGCATGGCAGCCGTTGATTGATTCTCTGAAAACACACAAACTGTCCCTGGACACCACAGGGTTTCCAGCTGTTTTAGACGTGCCGGCGCTGGATCTCAACATCAAAATCGTTTTGTTAGGCGATGCGCCTGAATATAACAAGTTCTGTGCGAAAGGTGCTGATTTCCTGTATTTCTTCAAAGTCAGCGTGCCGTTTGCTTTAACCGTAGACAGAACGGCAAAAAATGTGGCGCAATATGCGTCTTTGCTGCGCCTGTTGGCTAAAAAATACGCGCTCAAGCCATTGACAAAACCGGCGTTGGAACGCTTGATAGAGCTCTCCAGCCGCCTGGCAGAAAATCAAAAACAACTGACCGCACGCCTGTCGGCGATGACCGCCTTGATGAAAGAGGCAAATTATTGGGCCAAAAACAGTCCCAAGTTAGACGCAAAGCACATAGATTTGGCGCTTTTGGCGGAAGGCGAACGCGACAACACCATGAAGGAACAGCTCCTACAACGCATTAAATCTCAACAGCTGTTGCTGTCTGTCGACGGACAAGAGGTTGGACAAGTCAATATTCTTTATACCGCCGAAGGCAGCAATTTCCGCTATGGTCGCCCAGCGCGCACCACTTGCAGCACGCATATCGGCACGGGCGTGATAGCCGATGTGGAAACGCAATCTCAATTGGGCGGCAGTTCCTATGCCAAAGGCATTACGATTTTACAGGCCTTCCTGGCCTCGCAATTTGGGCAAACCGAGCCTTTGTGCGTGGATGCTTCTGTTGTTTTGGAACAATCTTATGCCCACATTGACGGAGATTCGGCGTCGTGTGCTCAATTGTGTGCCCTGCTGTCGGCCATCGGGCAAGTGCCTGTGGCGCAAAACATAGCACTGACAGGCTCTGTCAATCAGTTAGGACAAGTGCAAAGTGTCGGCTCGGTCAATGCAAAAATCGAAGGCTTTTTTGACGTGTGTAACGGGCTGGGGCTGACCGGCACGCAAGGTGTGATTATTCCGCGCGCCAACGCTTGTCAGTTGATGTTGCGCGATGATGTGGTCAAGGCGGTCAAAGCCGGCAAATTTAATGTATGGGCGGTTGATAATGTCTATGAAGCGATGAGTTTGCTGACCGGCCGTTCGGCAGCGTATATCAACAAACGCGTCAGCCAAAAGCTGCATCAATATTTCGTGGATAGTCACAAAAAGCCGAAAAAGGCTTAAGGCGCCGGCTCTTCTGTATCTTTCAAGTGATCCGGCTTGATCGGGGGCTGCACAGATTTTCTATACAATTTCCATTGGCGTGTATTCGTCACATGGTCTTTGTAATCTACCGCAAAAGTATGTCCGCCCGTTCCGTTTGCCACAAAGAACAAATCGTCTGTATCTTGCGGATGTAAAGCGGCCTCTAACGCATCTCGGCCCGGGTTGGCAATCGGCTCAGGCGGCAAGCCTTTGACAACATAGGTATTGCAGGGATGCTGTGTTTTCAAATCTTTGCTGGTCAGTTTCCTATCCAACACGCCCTTACCTTTGGACAAAGCATAAATAACCGTCGGGTCAGATTGCAGTTTAATGCCTTTGGCCAAACGATTATAAAACACCGAGGCAATATGCGCCCTTTCTTCCGGCACGCTGGTTTCTTTTTCAATCAAAGACGCCAAAACAAGCGCCTCTTGCGGAGAGGCTAAGGGCAGCGAAGAATCGCGATTTTCCCACAATTGCAACAAAGTATCTTCCATCGCGCGTTGCATACGCGACACAATCAGACTTTTGCTGTCGCCATAGGAATAATAATACGTTTCCGGCAACAAGGATCCGTTAGGCGGTATTTTGACAATGTGGCCCGTCAAACCTTCGGCCGAGTCGATGAGTTGCACAACCTGGTAAGAGGTCAGCCCTTCCGGCACCGTCAGGCGACGCATATATTTTTCGCCGCTGATTAAAATGTGTATAACGGTTTTCAGACTGGCCTGCCTTGGAAAAGAATATTCGCCGGCGCGGACCGGTTGCCTGTAAAATAGGCGCGTCGCAAATACAAAAAAGCCTTTGTTATAGATAATGCCTTCGTCTTCCAGTTTTTGGCCGACTTGGCGCAACGTCATACCCTGTTCTATCACCACCTGCTTGCGTTCTTGCAAGGGCCCGAAATCATAGACTTTTTTAGCCACAATACTGACAAAACTTAAAGTGGCTAAGCCCATAATTACCAAGCCGACCAGAAACATAAACCAAGCGCGTTTCATATCAAACCTTTTTGAAAATCAAACAGGCATTTGTGCCGCCAAAGCCAAACGAATTGCTCATAACGCAGGAAATCGTCTTTTCCTGTGGTGTGTTCGGCACTAAATTGAGCCCTTCAACACAAGGATCGGGCTTGTCCAAATTGATAGTCGGCGGCAAGACAGAGTTTTTCATCGCTAACAGGCTATAGATGGCTTCAACCGCGCCGGCTGCGCCCAACATGTGCCCCGTCATCGATTTTGTGGAAGACAACGCCAAATCTTTGGCCTTGTCGCCCCATATATTGCGAATCGCTTGAATCTCTGTTACATCGCCCACCAAAGTGGATGTGCCATGTGTGTTCAAATAATCTATCCGGTCCGGCGTTATCCCTGCTTTTTGCAGAGCCATTTCCATCGCTCTTTGCCCGCCGTTATTGCCCGGCGCTGTAATATGATAAGCGTCTCCACTTAAACCAAAACCTATGATTTCGCCATAAATGTGCGCGCCGCGCGCCTTGGCGTGTTCATATTCTTCCAATACCACGGCGCCGGCCCCTTCGGCCACGACAAAACCATCTCTATCGGCATCAAAAGGCCGCGAAGCCTTTTGAGGACAATCATTAAAGTGTGTAGATAAGGCGCGCGCTTGCCCGAACCCGGCATAACACAGCATAGTCACTGCGGCTTCAGCACCACCGGCAACCATCACATCCGCATCGCCATAGGCAATGTAACGCGCTGCGTCGCCTATGGCATGAGCGCCCGTCGCACAAGCCGATACAACGCCATAGTTGGGCCCTTGATAATGATTACCAATAGATACATAACCGCCAATCATATTTACAATAATGGCCGGAATCACAAAGGGAGACACATGGCGAACGCCCTTGGCAACAATGTCTTGCGCGCTTTGCGTTATCGTAATCAGACCGCCAACGCCCGAGCCCATCAGCACGCCGCTCCTATTGCGGTCTTCTTCCGTTTGAGGGTGCCAACCCGAATCGTTAATGGCATCCTGCGCGGCTACCGCCCCATAGGTAACAAACAGGTCAAAGCGACGTTGCTCTTTGGGAGAAATGACATCGTCAAATTGGCCGGGCTCTGTGCCATGTGGCACTTGCCCGCCCACTTGAGAAGTATATTCTTGAATATCAAAACGATCTACGCGCTGAATGGCCGATTGGGCTTTCATTAACCCGTTCCAGTTGGCTTGTTCGCCACGTCCAAAGGGTGTTAAAAGTCCAATCCCGGTAATTACAACGCGTTTTGTCATCAAATCTCTTTAGGTTAAAAGGCTTGCGTCACAAGCCCTTCTAAACAGGGATTAAATCGCTTTTTCAATATAGTCTATTGCGTCTTTCACAGTGCGGATTTTTTCGGCGGCTGTATCAGAAATAGCGCAACCGAATTCTTCTTCCAACGCCATGACAAGCTCAACTGTATCCAAGCTGTCGGCACCCAGATCGTCAATGAAGCTGGCAGAGTCTTTGACTTTTTCAGCGTCCACGCCCAAATGCTCAACAATGATCTTTTTTACACGTTCTGCAATATCACTCATTTTTTAATCCTTTTAGTTATTAATGATAAAACACCCGAAGATGTTTAGCGTTTGCATACATTTTTTACAAACATGTGTTCTCTTATAGAACATAAAAAAGCGGTCGTCAAGTTTTTTATAACATACACATACCGCCGTTGATATGAAGCGTCTGTCCTGTAATATAGGATGCCTCATCACTGGCCAGGAAAGCCACCGCAGATGCGATGTCTTCCGTTTGGCCGAATCGTTTAACGGGAATAGAGGCCAACATCTTGTCTTTGACCTCGGCCGGCAGACAATCTGTCATCGGTGTTTGCACAAAGCCCGGCGCAATACAGTTTGATGTAATACCGCGAGAAGCCACTTCTTGTGCCACCGTTTTCGATACCGCAATCAACGCCGCTTTGGATGCCGAATAGTTGGCCTGCCCCGCGTTACCCAACGCACCGACAATGGATGCCATGTTGATAATGCGTCCGAAGCGTTGTTTCATCATAGACGGTAACAAAGCGCGAATAAGGCGCACGCCCGCCATCAAATTGACCTGCATAACTTGTTGGAATTGCTCGTCCGACATACGAATCAACAGGCCGTCTTTGGTAATACCGGCGTTATTGACCAAAATGTCCACGCCACCCATTTTTTCTATAGCCTCTTTGACCAAAGCTTCAATTTCTTGTGGCTCCGTCAAACAACACGTTTTTGTATAGACTCTGTCTTTCAATTCGGCGGCCAGTTTTGCCAATTTGTCCGGACTCCTATCTGTCAGAAAGACAATCGCCCCTTGCGCATGAAGGGTCCGCGCAATTTGACTGCCTATACCGCCGGAAGCGCCGGTAATTAAAGCTCTTTTGCCTTGTAATGAAAACATCCTATGCTCCTTTATGAAAGGTTGTCTAAATCTTTAATGCTGGTCACAGCACATGTCTTAACATCAGGATTAATACGTTTAATCAATCCTGTCAAGATACGGCCCGCGCCGATTTCTATAAATTGCTCCACCCCTTGATTGACAAGGGTTTGAATGCAAGATTGCCACTTCACGGGGCACACAATCTGTTCGATGAGTTTTTGCTTGATTTCTTCAGGTTTTGTCACCGGTTGAGCGTCCACATTCGACACCACCGGAACGGCCGGGGTTTGCATATGGACCTGCTGTATCAAAGGTGCCATGGTTTGTTGAGCCGGCGTCATAAGCGGCGAGTGAAAAGGCCCGCTGACAGACAGCATGACGGTGTGTTTAGACCCCGACAACCGCGCCAAAGCATCTGCTTTTTCTACGTTTTCCCGCGTGCCGCTGATGGTTGTTTGCAGTCCAGAGTTTTCATTTGCTACAAAAGTATTGGTTTGCCGAGCTATGTTTTTAATTTTATCCAAAGGAAGTCCTAAAATCACCAACATACAGCCCTGAACGGCAGAAAAAGCCTGTCCTCTTTGCCATAAAAGCGCAGCGGTATCTTGTAAAGACAAAGCCTGCGCCGCACACAAAGCACTGTATTCGCCCAACGAATGGCCGGCCATAAAGTGACAGGCCGGATGAGCCACGCGCCAAATGGCCATACTGACCGCCATAATTGCCGGTTGTGCATACTGTGTTTGATTAAGCTTTTCGGCCGGCCCCTTAAAAATCAAGTCAGAAAGGGGAAATTGTAAGGTTTCATCAACCTCTTCAAAGACTTCTTTGGCCTGTGGAAAAGCTTGATAAAAATCATACCCCATAGAGACAGCTTGTGAGCCCTGTCCCGAAAAAACGACTGCTGTTTTCATAGGGCTCATATTAAAGGAAAGATAAGGAAAATAACACTCAATTTTTATAACAGCATGTTTCAAAAGTTTTTACTTGATTTTTTTGCCAAAATATGTTCTAATCTGCGATGGAAGAACCCAGCGGACGACATCTATGTTCAGCGAGTCAGGTTTGGAAAAAAGCAGCTCAAATATATTTAGCGGGTCGCTGTCGTTCTTCCGCCTACAAAGGATTGATGATGACTCAAAACATAACACATTACCGTGTGCTTGCGCGCAAATATCGGCCCAAAACATTTGATGACCTGATCGGACAAGAGGCTCTTGTTCAAACGCTTTCCAACGCTATTTCAAAAAACAGACTGGCCAATGCCTATATTTTAACAGGTATTCGTGGTGTCGGCAAAACCTCTACCGCGCGTATTATTGCCCGCGCCCTCAATTGTATTGGGGAAGATGGTAAAGGATCTATGACCGTGCATCCGTGTGGCAAATGTCAGCACTGCCGAGATATAGAAAATGATAATCATATGGATGTCATCGAAATCGACGCCGCCAGCAATACTGGTGTGGATAATATCCGCGAAATTATAGAAAGTGCCAAATATAACCCGGTTTCTGCCCGCTACAAGATTTATATCATTGACGAAGTTCATATGTTGTCCAAATCAGCTTTCAATGCTTTGTTGAAAACTTTGGAAGAACCCCCAGAACACTTAAAATTCATTTTTGCCACGACAGAAATTCGCAAAGTTCCTATCACAATTTTGTCCCGTTGTCAGCGGTTTGACTTAAAAAGAATAACAGATGATGTCCTGTTGAAACATTTTGAAAAAATTGTTGATTTAGAAAAAGTAACTGTTCAAAAAGAGGCTTTATCCTTGATTGTAAAGGCCGCAGATGGCTCGGTTCGTGACGGATTGTCCTTGTTGGATCAGGCAATTGTCTATTGCGACAATGATTTAACGGCTGATAAAGTCCGCCAAATGATGGGTATCTCAGATAAAACAGCCTTATTTGATTTATATAATCTGTTGATGAAGGGTCAAATGTCCGAAGCCTTGATCCAAACACAAAAAATGTATCAAAACGGCGTAGATTCTCTAACAATTGCGGAAAATCTACTGGAAATGACACATTGGCTGACAAAAATTAAACTAATGCCTGAATTGTTAAAAGATGTAACATTAAGTGATACAGAAAAACAACAGGGTAAGTTTTTGGCGGAAAACCTTTCTTTTGGTGTGTTAGCACGCACATGGCAACTCCTCTTAAAGGGTGTTCAGGAAATAAAATGGGCGGATATGCCCTACTCCGCATTAGAAATGTTGTTGATTCGTCTGTGTTATGCGGCGCAAGTCCCCACACCGTTGGAAATTATTCAAAATACAAAATCAACCACCGGCGATTACAATTCACTGGAAGATATTATCAACAGCGCTAAAAGTGCCGGACAACTGTTGTTAGCCTCTCATATTTCACAATTTGTCCAACCTATCAATATTCAAAAAGGTATTTTTCACTTTCACTTGAAAGACGGAGCACCTTCATCCTTTAAGTCTGATATCACAAAATTTTTAAAATCAACAGGTATTTTGTGGGATATCAAGTTGGAAGACAAGGCCACAACCGAAACTTTCAATGATTTGAAAAAACAAGACAAACAACAAAAATTGGAAGACAACCAACTGGTCCAATCTTTAAAAAACTTCTTCAATGACGCAGAAATTGAAGAATATGACGAAGAATCATAACTTATACACAACCATAAGCTATATCTGTGGATAAAATGACAGTTCGGATCCTCGCGGGTATTTTATACACAGTCACACACACGACATACAAAACTTTATCCACAAGACAACACAACAATAACTTATTGTAAAATAAAGAAAAAATAAAGTTATCCACATTATGCACAGGCTTTACTACAACAACAACTTTATATAATAAATATGTTGGAACAGAGGCTGTGGATAAAAAAGGCTTGCCAAAATAAGAAAAAAGGTTTAATATAAAGTCATCTTTTCAAAAATCTCATAACATTATTATAAAAAGGATATATTCATGCACTTGCAAGAATTAAAGAAAAAGTCTGCAACTGAGTTGCTGAACTATGCAGAAGAATTAGGCATTGAAAACGCAGCGGCCTTAAAAAGTCAAGAACTGATGTATGCTATTTTGCGTCAGTTAGCCAACACAAATGTCACGATGGAAGGCGAAGGTGTGTTGGAAGTTATGCCGGATGGTTTTGGTTTCTTACGGTCCTCACAGGCAAATTATTTGGCCGGACCGGATGATATATATGTTTCATCTCAAATTATTAAACATAATGGGTTAAGAACAGGCGATACCATTACAGGAGAAATCAAAGCGCCGAAAGAAAATGAACGTTATTTTTCTCTCAATAAGATAGATACGGTCAATCACGGATCTTTGGAAGATTTGAAATATCGTGTCAATTTTGACAATCTGACACCTTTATATCCTAATGAAAAATTGAAAATGGAAGCAGATATTCCTCAAACAGGAGAAAAGAAAGATCTGACAGCCCGTATTATAGATTTGATTTGTCCTCAGGGTAAAGGGCAACGCGGTTTGATTGTGGCTCCGCCGAGAACAGGTAAAACAGTCATGTTGCAAAATATTGCGCATGCCATTGCCGCCAATCATCCGGAAGTTTATTTGATTGTGTTGTTGATTGATGAACGTCCTGAAGAAGTGACGGATATGATTAGATCTGTGAAAGGTGAAGTCATTTCTTCGACTTTTGATGAGCCGGCGTCACGTCACATGCAAGTGGCCGAAATGGTCATAGAAAAAGCCAAAAGGTTGGTCGAACACAAAAAAGATGTGGTCATTTTGTTGGATTCTATTACGCGTTTGGCGCGCGCTTATAACACGGTTGTGCCCAGTTCCGGAAAGGTCTTGACGGGCGGTGTCGATGCCAACGCTTTGCAAAAACCAAAACGCTTTTTCGGCGCGGCCAGAAATATCGAGGAAGGCGGCTCCTTGACGATTATCGCCACCGCTCTGATTGATACGGGATCGCGTATGGACGAAGTGATTTTCGAAGAATTTAAAGGTACGGGTAATTCCGAAATCATTTTGGATCGCAAAGTGTCCGATAAACGTATTTTCCCAGCAATCGACATTACGAAGTCTGGCACACGCAAGGAAGAATTACTGGTAGGTAAAGATATGCTGTCCAAGATGTGGGTACTGCGCCGCGTGCTGATGCCGATGGGACCGGCGGATGCGATGGAATTTTTGATGGAAAAATTGAAACTGTCGAAAAACAATCACGACTTTTTCGACGCGATGAACTCCTGAACTACCCGTTCGGGGAAAACGCCCTCCCGGCGGGAAAACATCCTGCTGGAAGGGTGTTTTTTTATTACAGCATAAAAAAGCTGATGTACGAAAGATGGAAATGTTGAAAAGAACGGTAAAAGAAAATACAATTTTTTAAAAATGTGAAAAACGCCTATCAAACAGGCAAAAATGAAGTTCAATACAGTTTAGGAAAAATGGCGTATGTCCGATAACAATACGG
>JAGDDD010000012.1 GCA_017958225.1 Alphaproteobacteria bacterium | reverse complement strand
TTGCCGTTATCTCATGATGAAATCGTGCATGGGAAAGGACCATTATTAGACAAAATGCCGGGCGATAAATGGCAAAAGTTTGCTAACTTGCGCGCCTATTTCGGCTTTATGTACACCCACCCGGGCAAAAAACTGCTCTTTATGGGCAACGAGTTTGCCCAAGATAAAGAGTGGAAATACGACGACAGCCTGTCCTGGCATTTAGTGGAAGCCAAAGAACACAAAGGGATTCAACGCTTGGTGTCCGACCTAAACCACCTGATTAAAAACGAGCCTGCCTTATATGAAAATGACTGCGATCCTGCCGGTTTTGAGTGGATAGATGGGTCAGATATTCAGCACTCTGTGATTGCTTTTATGCGCTTTGACGCCAAAAAGAAGGAAACACTGATTGTGTGCTGTAACTTTACGCCGGCGACTTTGCACAACTACCGTCTGGGTGTGCCTTATGAGGGCACCTACAAGGAAATCTTTAATTCAAATAGTCAATATTACGGCGGCACAAACACCGGAAACAAGGGCGCGGTCAGTTCAGAAAACATTACCTATCATGGCAAACCATGCTCGGTGAATTTGCTGTTGCCGCCCTTATCGACCATTATATTGAAATACCAAGGGAAAGCGCATGCGGTATAGTTACACACTCCAAGCCGGCTCTCCTTCCCCTTTGGGCGCCACCGTCCAAGAAAAAGGCGTCAATTTTGCCCTATGCGCTCCCAATGCCGAGTGGGTGTTGCTTTGTTTATGTGACGCCAAAGGTAAAGAAATTGAACGTATTCCGGTCAGATCTCGCACGGGCGATGTATGGCATGTTTTCTTACAAGGCGCGACAGAAGGCTTGCGCTATGGTTATCGCGTTTATGGTCCGTTTGATCCGGAACAAGGGCACCGCTTTAACCCCAATAAGTTTTTGTTGGATCCGTTGGCAAAACAACTGACAGGGCCGATTTTCTACCATCCTGCGCAGTTAGGCTATGATCCGACTTCCGAAGAAAAAGACCTGTCATTTAGCGATACAGACAGTGCGCCCTTTGTGCCAAAATGCGTTGTGGTGGATACACGCGCCTTGTTAAAACAGCCTTCACGACGCAGTCTTCAGCCCTTTTGGCAACAGATTATATATGAAGCGCATGTTAAAGGTTTTACAATAAAAAACAATAAGTTAAATAAAAATATTAAAGGAACACTTAAAGCAATTTCATCCCCCGTTATACAGTCTTATTTGAAAGACTTAGGCGTGTCGGCGCTTGAATTGTTGCCTATTGCTGCTTTTTCCGGAAACGATCCCAAACAGCGGAATGCACTGCCGACGTATTGGGGATATAATCCCATTTGCTTTAATGCGATACACGCGCCTTATTTAGCCTCTCAAAAGATATCAGAATTGCGTGAATTGTCCGACACCCTGCATAAAAACGGTTTGTCTTTGATTTTAGATGTCGTCTTTAACCACACCGGCGAAGGCAACGAGATGGGGCCGACTTTGTCCTTAAAAGGTATTGACAACCTAGCTTATTATCGGCTGATAGACAACGACAAACGCCATTATATGAACGATTCCGGTTGCGGTAACACATTAAACCTGTCCTCACCGGCCACCATCGAGGTTGTTTTGGAAGCCCTGCGGTATTATGTCCAGGTGTTTGATGTGGATGCTTTCCGGTTTGATTTAGCCTCTATTTTGGGTCGTGATTACGATAATGTATTTTCAAAAGAAAGTATGTTTTTCAGATTGTTAGATAATGATTCTAAACTAAAAAATATACACTGGATTGCCGAGCCTTGGGACATCGGTATGGGCGGTTATCAGTTGGGCAATTTTCCCTCGCACTGGATACAATGGACCAACACCTTCCGTGATACGACACGTGCCTTTTGGAAAGGCGATTGCAACCAAGCCCTGCCCTTTATGAAAGAACTGTGTGGCCTGGATATCCCTTACAGACGGGTCAATTTTGTGACCGCTCACGACGGTTTTTCCCTGTATGACCTAGTCAGTTACAATGAACGCCATAACGAGGCCAATGGCGAAAACAACCGCGACGGACACCCAGATAATATCAGTTGGAACAGCGGTGTTGAAGGCCCGACAAAAGATCCTAACATTCTCAAATTGAGATTTAGGCGTGCCAAAGCCTTGATGGCTTCTTTATTGCTTTCCAACGGAATCCCTATGATCCGCAGCGGTGATGAGGCTCTGGCTACGCAGCAAGGCAACAACAACGCCTATTGTCAAGACAACGATACGACCTGGTTTGATTGGTCTTTTTCGCAACCGTTTGCCGAACAAATGCGTCGTTTTGTCACGCAAGTTATTCGTCTGCGTCAAAAATATAAGTTTTTAGCCCACCTGAAAGGCCTGAACTTTAACAGCCCGGCTCTTTTGCACTTTGTCCAACCCTTCCAGCCGGACGGTAGCCCTATGAGTGCGGAAGATTGGCCCGATTTTGTGCGCGCTTTCGGCTTGTTGCTCAATGATACGGAAAAACGCTGCTATCACGCTGTTTTCTGTAATGCCTCGGCGACAGATTTGGTGTATAAGTTTCCCCCTTTGCCCATCAAGCGCCCGACTTGGACCCTCTTGCTTGACACATCAGCCACATTAAAGGCGGTGACAGGAGACAGCCTGTCTGTGCCGGCGTGGTCTATTGTCATTGTCACAACTGCTGCGGAGAAGAAAAATGCCCACGTTTGACATAGAACAGCGCCACACAGGCTTAATTGCCGGAACGGATGAAGCCGGACGCGGTCCTTGGGCCGGCCCTGTGGTAGCCGCTGCCGTATGCTTTCCTCATCAAAATATTTCCCCGGACCTGCGTGCTGTTATCAATGATTCCAAGAAATTGACAGCCAAACAAAGAGAACGAGCGTTTGATTTACTGATGAAAAGCGACGCCTTTATCGGTGTCGGGCAAGCCTCAGCCGAAGAAATTGACGATGTCAACATCCTGCGTGCATCTTTTTTGGCCATGGAGCGTGCCTTAAACCAACTGGAAGAAAAATATCAGCCTGTGTCATTTGTGCTGATAGATGGTAACCGCCTGCCCGCTTGGCATTGGCCTTGTGAGGCCATTATCAAAGGCGATAGCCTGTCCTTTTCCATTGCCGCCGCGTCCATTATTGCCAAGGTCACCCGAGATCGTATTATGACGGAATTAGCCAAGGAATACCCCGCTTATGCGTGGGATAAAAATGCCGGCTATGGCACAGCCGCACATATTGAGGCCTTACAAAAATATGGCCCCTGCCCATATCATCGCAAATCTTATGCACCGATTAAAAATTGCATAAAAAACTTGTCTGCCGATTGAGTTTGTGTTACAAAAGCAGAGAGGTTGTTATGGAAAAATTAAAATTGGACACAATTTACGCCGGAAATTGCATAGATGTCATGTCATCTTTGCCGGAAAAGTCTGTGGATATGATTTTTGCCGATCCGCCTTACAACCTGCAACTTCACAAAGATTTACACCGACCGGACAGCACGCTTGTTGATGCTGTGCATGACGGTTGGGACAAGTTTGAAAGTTTCAAAAGTTACGACGACTTTACGCGCCAATGGCTGACCGCCGCCCGACGCGTGCTCAAGGACGATGGCACGTTGTGGGTTATCGGCTCTTATCACAATATTTTCCGCGTCGGCGCCTGTGTGCAAGATTTAGGCTTTTGGATCCTCAATGATATTATCTGGAACAAAACCAACCCTATGCCCAATTTTAAAGGTCGGCGCTTTACTAACGCGCACGAAACCTTGATTTGGTGTGCTAAATCGCCCGAGGCTAAATATACTTTTAACTATGAAAGTATGAAGATTTTTAATGACGACCTGCAAATGCGCAGTGATTGGAACTTGCCGATTTGCCTGGGCAAAGAGCGCTTGAAAGATAGCGACGGCAAAAAAGTGCATACGACACAAAAGCCGGAAAGCCTGCTTTATCGCATTTTACTGGCATCGACAAAGCCAAATGATGTTGTGCTGGACCCCTTCTTTGGCACAGGAACAACGGGCGCTGTGGCGAAAAAATTGTCGCGCCATTATATTGGTATAGAACAAGAGCCGGCCTATATTCAAGCCGCGCGCAAACGCTTGGCCAATATTCAGCAAGTGGAAATGTCGTTGGTAGATCCGACCGTCAAAGCGCCGCAACAACGCTTGCCTTTCGGCTCTTTGCTAGAAATGGAGTTGTTACACCCCGGCGATAAATTGCGCAACCTGTCGGGCAAAATTACCGCCACAGTGTGTGCCGACGGGGCTCTGTCGTGCGGAGCCGAGCGGGCATCCATTCACCAATTGGCGGCCAAATTAGCCCATTTGCCCTCTTGCAACGGATGGACATTTTGGTATTTAGAAAACGGGCAATCCTTAGATGACCTAAGGCAGAAAGCCCTTGCCCTTTTACAGACTGGTAAAAAACTTGCAAAATCTTCGTAAAAGTCCTATACTACGGAACACGATTGAAAAACAGGAGCAAACAAAATGAAAGTTGTTATTTGCGGTGCAGGCGAAGTTGGACGTTTTATCGCAAAATATTTAAGTGAAGAAGATCACGAAGTGGTCTTGATTGACGATGAATCGGATGCGCTGTCTGATTTGGACTCACGGTTAGATATTCAAACTTTGGAAGGCTCTGCCCTCAACCCAGATGTTTTGAAGGCTGCCGGCACAAGTGATGCCGATATGTTTATCAGCGTTACCAACCACGATGAAGTCAATATGTTAGCCTGTTTGGAAGCGTATTCTCTGTTTAATGTGCCCTTGCGTATGGGGCGTATTCGTTCTGGTTTCTTTTTGGATGCCGACAAAAAGAAACTGCAAAACGAATTGCACATGGATGTGATTATTTCTCCCGAGCACGAAATTGCCAAAAGTATTCTGAGCAAATTAAAGATTACCAGTGCTTTGGAACTGATTCCTTTAACCAATCATAAAGTCTGCTTTTTGGGTTTAAAGTGCCTGGAAGGCGCGCCCTTTGCCAACATTAAGTTGTCGGAAATCGCCTATGTTGCGCCAAACCTCAATTTGTTTATAGCCCGCATTTTCCGCGACGGAAAGAGCCTGACTTTGTCGGACGATTTACGTATTTTGCCGGAAGATGAGGTCTATTTCCTGATTGACTATAAACAGCAACGCAATGTGTTGGAACTGTTCGGGCATGAAAAAGATAAGGCACAAAAAATCGTCATTTTAGGTGGCGGGCGTGTCGGCTATACCCTGGCCAGCATGCTGGAAGACAACTCATTGTCCAAAAACATTGTGTTGTTGGAAAAGAACGAACAACGCGCCATGGAGATTGCCAAAACGCTCTCCTCTACCTTGGTTATCAAGGGCGACGGCCTGGATGAAGATATTTTGGATGAGGTAGATATTTCCACTGCGGATGTGGCTATGGCCCTGTCTAATGAAGACGAAGAAAACATTTTGTTCTCGTTGTTGGCTAAAAAGAAAGGCGCCAAAAAGACCTTTGCACTTATCAACAAAGCCATTTACAACCAAATGATTTCGCAGTTGGGCATAGATGTCATCGTGGATCCTAATGCGATTACAATTTCAACGATTTTACAGCACACGCAAAAAGGCCTGGTTAAAGTGGTCTATTCCTTGAAGACGGAAATTGGCGAACTGATGGAAATTGAAGCGTTGGAAACGTCAAAAGTCATTGGCACGCCCTGCGCCGACATCAAGGTGCCCAAAGGTGTTCAAATCTGTGGTTTCTTCCGCGCCGACACTTTCTATGCACCCACATCTAAAGAGCCGATACAGGCGGGCGACACCGTTTATGTCCTGACAGAGCGCAAATTGACCAAAGAAGTGGAAAAACTGTTTTCCGCGGGCTTATTCTTCTTTTAAAGGATTCGTTTATGACAAAGACTGATACATTTTTTAAAAACTTGGTGGAAAAAGAAGTGCCTGTCCATGTTTTCCTAACATCCGGCATTAAATTACAGGGGGTGATTGAGGAAAAAACGGATGCCGGGCTTTTGTTGCGCAGAGACGATTTGCTGCAATTTATCACCTTCTCTTCCATATCAACGGTAACGCCGTATAAAAAATCGTAAAAAAGGGCTTGACAAGCGTTTTAAATACGGATATACTGCGGAACAATTTGAGAGTGCGTAGCTCAGCTGGTAGAGCATTTGACTTTTAATCAAAGGGTCCAGGGTTCGAATCCCTGCGCGCTCACCATTTCAAAAGAAAACACCCCTCGCGGGTGTTTTTTTGTGGAATATGAGCGAGTAGCGGTGAACGAACCCTTGTTCGCTCGCGAATGGAATGAGCGGACGCCACAGGCGGTCCCGAACTTTGTGAGGGATAAATTGCCCCGCAATTTACAATCCCTGCGCACTTTTATCAACAATCGAACTCATCATCTTAAAAGCGCTTGATTTTATTATATTTCACATTTTTAGCGCTGTTTAATAGGCTCTGCGACATTCGAACTCTTTTAATAAGAATCATTGACTTTTAAGGTAGAATGAGATACTCTATACAAAAGTTTGTGGAGGGCATATGTCGAAAATCCGTTTTATTCTTAAAATTGTTTGTATTTGTGTTTTATTATCTGGTTGTGTAGATCACAGAGGGTGGGTATATCAAGCTGATCCAAAAGAATATAAAAAAGCAGAAATACAAAAAACTGTTGCAGTACTTCCATTTACGGATAAAAGAGAAAATGAGAATCATGATAGATTTGCAATCGGGTTGATTCCTTTGGTTCCTTATGGTTGGCAAGATTTCAAAACACCAGAAACGGTTATAAATCAGCAATTTTATCCTAAAGAGGATTTTGCAAAGGCTACCGCACAAGAATTAAGTAGTGCAAGTATATTTAAGGACGTTTTTTTCTCTTTTAAAGAAACGGATTCAGATTATATCCTTGTGGGAGAATTAGAACAATCTGATATACATACAAAAATATTCTTTTATGGTTTGTCAGCTCCAGGGGATTTATTATGGCTGTTAGGTTTTCCTGCTGGAAGTTATTCAAATGAAATTATGGTTAACTTTAAATTATTAGATAAGAATTACAATGTAAAATTTTCAAAAAAATATTCTGAAAAAATAGAAGAAATCCGTTGGATTTATGAGGGGGCTATACCTTTGTTGAGTTTAGATAAACCTCTTAAAAAGATTTTATTGCAATTAAAAGAAGACATTCGTGAGGCTTCTAAGGCATTAAAATAGCTCGCGTTCGGCAAGATACCCCTCACCATTTATAAAAAAGGCCGTCCTTCGGGACGGTTTTTCATTTTATCATTATAAACCCAAAATACCTCTTGCACTTTGGTGGCGGGGTCGCTATTATTATTCTATTATGTTGTTATGATTATTTTAGGAGTGTCCCATGTTGCGTGAAAGTATTAAAAATCAACTCGTCGCTGCGTTAAAAGAACATGATGAGGCCAAAGTGTCCATCCTGCGCTTAATTAATGCGGCCATTAAAGACAAAGATATCGCTGCCCGTCCGGCCGGCAAAACCGATGGTATTTCGGATGCGGATATTTTGCAACTGTTGCAATCTATGATTAAACAACGCAAAGAAAGCATTGAAATGTATGAAAAAGGCGGTCGTGCGGATTTGGTCGCTAAAGAGCAAGGCGAAGTCAATGTGATTGCCTCTTTCCTGCCCAAACAAATGGATGAAGCGGCTATGCGTGAGGCCATTAAAGCGGTCATTGCGCAAACCGGTGCGGCCTCTATCAAAGATATGGGCAAGGTGATGGGTGCTTTGCGCGCTCAATATGCCGGACAAATGGACTTTGGACAAGCCTCTGCTTTGATTAAAGAAATGTTGGCGGCATGACGTTACCTCCTCGTTTTCTGGAAACATTACATCAGCGCGTTTCTTTGGTATCTACGGTTGCCAAAAAAGTTAAACTGACGCGCAAGGGCTCTGATTATTGGGGTTGTTGCCCCTTTCACAAAGAAAAGACGCCCTCGTTTTCTGTATCCGAGGAAAAAGGCTTTTATCACTGTTTTGGCTGTGGTGCGCATGGCGATGCCATTTCATTTGTTATGCAATCGGAAAATCTGCCCTTCCCCGAAGCGTTGGAGCGCTTGGCTCACTCGGTCGGGATGGAAGTGCCCAAATATGAAAAAACACGCCCGCAGCAAACTTCTCTTTATCAACTGTTGGAAGATGCCTGCACTTTTTATCAGGAACAACTGTTTCAACCCATCGGCGAGCAAGCCCGCAAGTATTTACTCAAACGCGGCGTGCCACAGGAACTGATTAGCCAATTTCGCTTGGGCTATGCGCCACATGGTAACGCGCTCAAAGCGTTTTTGCTGAAGAAAGGCTATACGGAACAAGATATGATTGCCGCCGGTGTTGTCGGTAAGGCGACCGACGCTTCGCGTGAAAATTACGATTATTTCCGCGACCGCGTGCTTTTCCCGATTATGAACCGCAAAGGACAAGTCATTGCCTTTGGCGGACGCATTATGGCGCAAGGTGAGCCGAAATATCTCAACTCTCCGGAAACCGAACTTTTCCACAAAGGCGAAAATCTGTATGCCCTGTTCCAATCGCTAGAGACTATTCGCCAAGAAAAGCAAATGATTTTGGTGGAAGGCTATATGGATGTGATTTCCCTTCATGCGGCGGGGATTCACAATGTCATTGCGCCGTTGGGCACGGCCCTGACCGAGCGCCAGATTGAACTGCTTTGGAAATATGTGGAAGAGCCGACCATTTGTTTTGACGGAGATACCGCCGGACGCAACGCGGCCTATCGCGCCTGCGATCGCGCCTTTCCCATTTTACAGGAAGGACGCTCTTTGCGCTTTGCGTGGTTGCCGGACGGCTTAGATCCGGATGATTTTGTCAAAGCCTTTGGCGCGCAAGAATTACGCAAAGTGTTGTCCGAAACAACCTCTTTGTCTGACCTGTTGTGGCAACGCCTGTTAGAAAAGCAAAAAACAGACACGCCGGAACGTTTAGCGCAACTGGAAAAGCAAATCAAACTGTTGTTGAGTAAGATGCAAAATGCCACAGTGCGTGCTTATTATTCGCGCGACCTGTCGCAACGATTGTTTGCGCTGACAAAAGAACAACGCGCCAAACAACGCACCACAAGAAAGCCGACCAGCAAGACGCATGTGCCTAACCTGCACCCGTATCAAAACGAATTAAAAATGCTGTTGGCCTATTTGGTGCTGTATCCGCAAATCAGTGATGAGTTTTTAGAGCCTTTGGCGCAATTGCACATCCATGATAAGAAAACAACGCAATACCTGCAGGCTTTGTGTTCTGAAATTGTCCCCGAAATTACCACGCAAGACTTACAGGACCGCTTGCGCAAGCAATGCCCTAACCTTTTTACCTATTTAGCCACACAACTGGATGCCTTAAAACGCAGTCGCAAAAATGAGGAAAAAGCCCGCCAAGATATGACGGAAATGCTGTCTGTTTTGCAAAAGGGAGAAATTGACGCAGAACTGCACGCGCTGATGGCTGAATATGCACAAACGCTTGATCCTGCCTTGTGGAAGCGCATTTGCCTGTTAAAGCAGGAGAAAGAAAAATTACAGGAAGATGCAGATTAAACTTGACATTGTATGAAAAAAAGTGTAGTAAGTTTCTACTTGAACATAAAAATGAGGGTGCCGCATGTCTCATACTGATTCCGATGATTTAGAAAATCCGTTTGAAAATGACGAAATGTCTGACGAAATGTCCGCCGAAACGGATGCTCTTCCAGATACGTTTGGCTCCGATTTCCGCCACCTGATGCGCAAGGGACAAAAACGCGGCTTTGTAACCACGGATGAAGTGACGGAAGCCCTTTTATCCGATCAAACGCCCACAACCATAGAGGAAGCCACTGCGGTCTTGTCGTCTGCCTCTATCAGCGTTGTGGATAAGGACCCGGCCGAAGATGCCGACGGTTCCGATGAAGAAGGCGGCGCCGAAGATGAAACTGGCTCTGTGCACAGCAACGACCCTGTGCGCTTGTATTTGCGTGAAATGGGCGTGGTTGCCCTGCTTTCCCGTGATGGCGAAGTGGCGATTGCCAAACGTATTGAGGCCGGTTGGCACGTCATGATGGCGGGCTTGGCGGAAAGTGCTTTAACAATCAGCATGCTGAAAACCTGGCGCGATAACTTGCTCAATGGCACCATGCAGTTGCGCGAACTGGTTGATTTGGAAGCAACTTTTGAAGCTGATCCGTCTAAAAAGGCCTTGTTGGTGGCTTTGGCCAAAGCGAAAGCCAAGCATGAGGAAGCCCCTCAACCTGCCGAACCGGAACCCGAAGAAGAGCCGACCGAATTGTTGGACATGAACGAGGAAGATTCTGACGAAGACGACGGGGAAGAGTTTGCCGACGAGGAAGACGATATCGTTGATTACGCCGATGAAAAGCCTAAACAACCCGAAGAAGATGAAGACGAGGACGACGAGGAAGGCGGCTATTCCACACACCAGATGGAAGAAGCGATTTTCCCGCAAGTCATCGCCCTGTTGGACGACATTATTCGCACTTATCCTCTGTTACAAAAACAAAAGAAAGCGCGCATGGCCTGTGTAGCGCAAAACAAGCCTGTTCCTGAAGCGACACAAAAGAAATACAAGCAATTGCACGACAATATGGTCTCTTTCCTGGAGCAATTGTATTTATACCCGATGCGCATTGAGCAAATGATTGAGCAAATCAACGACCTGAACAAGCGCATGACTATGTTGGAAGGTAAATTGCTCCGCTTGGCGATGGGTTGCAAGATTAAACGCGAAGAGTTCTTGGAGTTGTATCAAAAAACAGAGATGGCGCCCTCTTGGCTCCAGGAAGCGTCCAAAAAATCAAGCAAGGCGTGGAAACTGTTCATTGAAAAGCACAAAGGTGATGTGACCGACCTGCGCAAAGCCATTGAGGCCTTGACTGCCGAGATTCAAATGCCGATTGCCGAATACCGCCGCATTGCAACCACCATCAAGAAAGGCGAACAGGAAGCCAACCGCGCGAAAAGCGAAATGATTGAGGCCAACCTGCGCTTGGTGATTTCCATTGCCAAAAAATACACGAATCGCGGCTTGCAGTTCCTGGATTTGATTCAAGAAGGTAATATCGGCTTGATGAAAGCGGTTGATAAGTTCGAATACCGCCGCGGCTATAAGTTCTCGACCTATGCGACCTGGTGGATTCGTCAGGCGATTACCCGCTCTATTGCAGATCAGGCGCACACGATTCGTATTCCGGTGCATATGATTGAAACCATCAACAAACTGGTGCGCACCAGCCGTCAAATGCTCCACGAAGACGGTCAAGAACCGACACCGGAAGAATTGGCTCACCGTCTGAATATGCCGGTCAATAAGGTGCGTAAAGTCATGAATATTGCCAAAGAGCC
>JAGDDD010000011.1 GCA_017958225.1 Alphaproteobacteria bacterium | reverse complement strand
CTCAAAAGAGGGCAGATTTACAGTCTGCTGCCATTAACCACTCGGCCACCTTTCCATCACAACAGAACTCCCGACCTTTTCAGATCGAAAGTATCCTCTAATATGCCCAGTTTTTTTAAACTTGTCAAGAATAAAAAAACGATTTATGCTATTTAGCAGTTCAACGAAAGGCAAAAACTTGAAAAACACTAGAAATAACAAGCATTACAGAGAAGCGCCCGCGCACAACACAAGTGTGTGGCTTTATGGTCGGCACGCTGTTTTGGCGGCCCTGTCCAACCCGAATCGCAAAAAACAGAAACTGTTTGTCACCGCAAAACCGGATTTTGACACCGATTCTGTGCCGGTTCAAGTCGTCAATAAGGGGCAGTTGGAGCAACTGTTGCCGGAAGGCGCCGTGCATCAAGGGCTTGCCTTAAAAGCGGATGCCCTGCCCTCTCTCGCGTTGGAAGATATTGCCTTCAAGGACAAGGCTGTTGTGTTGGTGTTGGATCAAGTGGTGGATCCGCGCAATATCGGCGCTATTTTGCGATCAGCAGCGGCGTTTGATGCGGCGGCAGTCGTTGTGGCCGATGCGCATGCACCGGCGGAAACGGGCACTTTGGCGAAAGCCGCGTGCGGAGCGTTGGAAGTGGTGCCTTTTGTTCGTGTCAATAATTTAAGTCGTGCTTTGGAAACTTTAAAGAAAAAGGGCTTTTGGATCTATGGGCTGGACGGGTATGCGACCGCCACGCTCTCGGAAGAAAAATTGCCGGCTAAAACTGCCTTTGTGTTGGGGTCTGAGGGCGACGGTATGCGCCGCTTGACAACCAAAAATTGCGATTATACGATTAAATTGCCCATGAGCGATAAGGTGGAAAGTTTGAACGTGTCCAATGCCGCCGCTATTGCGCTTTATGAATTTTACAGAACAAAATAAAAAAAAAGAGCCCGCAATGCAGGCTCTTATTAAATATTAAGTTTAGCTTCTGACGCGGCCGGCGTCTTGTTCGCGATATTTTGTGCGGAATTTAGCGACAAGAATTCTGACATCATCATTATGCGCTTTCGCCCACACAGAGCCTGGCGTATTTTTCAAACGCGTATTGACGTCGGCACGATCTGCCCGCGCATCCAATTCGCTTTTGTAATAATTGTTCAGGTAAAAGCCCTTTCTTTTCACCCAACCCAGCTGGTTAAACTCAATCAGGCGACCGTTAAAGTTGCCGTCTTCAAAGATACACACAAGCATCGTCTGTCCGTTTTCCCAAAACTTTGTCAGGCGACCATGTTTCTTGCCATCCTTAAAGGCGCAACGCATTTCCACTTGGCCGTTGGGGTAAAACGATTCAAAACAACCCTGTTTGACGCCCTTTTCATCCACGGTATAGATTTCTTTAACGTGCTTTTTTTCTTTATCGTAATAAGTAATCACTTCTTTTAACATGATATCACTCCTGTTTTAATCGGTTATATCCCGTCCGGCTTTGTTGATAATGCGATTGACTTTGTGATGCACCACAGAGGCCGAAAAGTGTCCGTCGCTGTTGTTTTTCAAATTCTCATAGTCTTTGATTGTCAGGCGCGCATCTTGACCGCCCATTTTTGCCTTGGCCAAATCGGCAATTTGCTTCGCGGCCGTCGGGTATTTATCTTTCAATTGGGCAGAACAGTTGGACAAAGTCTTGGCCGCCTCATGATAAGCTTTTTGCAAAAAGGGATGAGCCGATACGCGCGCTTTGGCGCTGTCTTCCGCGCTGGACAACAAAACTTCCGGCATACCTTGCGCGATTTTGTTTTGGCGTTGCTCAAAGCACTGGGTATAGATATCGTTCACAACGACATCAACCAGAGGCTCCAAAAGTTGCATATGTGTCGTCGAGGACTTATCCGAACCGGCTTTATCCGAAGATTCATCCTCATCGGGATAATCTTGTCTCGGCTGATAGTTGTCTAACAATTCCACGTGCGCCATCAAACGCGCGGCAGCTTGGGCTTCCTTCAGCGTATCCTGTGCAACGCCGACGGCAGCATCCATAGCGCCTTGGCGCAAGGCCTCAAACGTTTTTTGTTGCTCGGGGGTCAATTTTTCCATGTTTTAGCCCTTTCGTACTAGCCCACCAGTTTGTTCCACCAACCGCCTTTTTTGGGCTTGGCCGGAATCAATTCGGGTTCTTCCGCTGTCGGTGCCGGTTTTGCTTTGGCCGGACGACCGCGTTTTTTCTTTTCGGGAGCCACCGGCGTCTCTAACGCAATAGGCGTCGGCGCGGCTGTTGTTTCTGCTTTCTTGTGGCTATCGTATAAAATCAAGGGCTCTTGATGAACGACCTTGAACTTTTCTTCGCCTGCTGTCTCGGCGGCTACGTTTTTGGCTTCTTGATTACCTTTGCGACGGCCGCGATGACGTCCGCGACGCGGAGCCGGCTCGTTTTGCGGCGCTGTTTTTTCCGCCTCTTCTACAGTCTCCACAGGCTCTAATTTTTTGGCAAACGGTTTTGCTTTTTCCGCCGGCACAACCTCTGTCGGCAAAGCCGATGCGCCCGCTTTCGTCGATTGGAACTCCAAGCGGAAATCGGTGGCGCTCAACATATGGTCGTCGCCCAACACCTTTAACGAGGCCTTATATTGCTCTTCCATTTGCAACAGGTTGGCGCGCTTTGTGTTCAAAATATACATGGCGACATCTGTCGGGACAGTGATGGTTACGTTCATTTGCGGATGCTTTTCGGCCGCTTCCGCCAACACATACAGAATATGCACCGCGTTCGATTCCACCGAGCGCACAACGCCTTTACCATGGCAATACGGGCAGACATGGTGCGATGTTTCCAAGAAACTGGGGTGCAAGCGCTGACGCGAGATTTCCATCAGGCCAAAGCCGGAAATGCGGCTCATTTGGACACGGGCGCGGTCGCGCTTTAATGCTTCCTTCATGCGACGTTCCAACAAGTGATTGTTGTGCATTTCTTCCATATCGATGAAATCGACGACCACCAAGCCGGCCAAGTCGCGCAAGCGCATTTGACGCGCCACCTCGTCAGCGGCTTCCAGGTTGGTTTTAATGGCGGTTTCCTCGATGTTTCTTTCACGTGTCGCCCGACCGGAGTTCACATCGATAGCCACCAACGCTTCTGTCTGGTTGATAACCAAATAGCCGCCGGAACGCAAAGAAACGTTCGGATCATGCAGCTCTTCAATTTGCCCTTCAATGTTATAGGCCTGGAAAAGCGGCGTCGGCTTTTTGTATTCTTTCAACTGCTTTAATTTTTGCGGCATCAGCATTTTCATAAATGCTTTTGTCATCTTAAATGCTTCAGCGCCTTCGACCCAGATTTCCTCGATGTCGTTGGTGTAACTGTCGCGCAAGGTCCGTTTAATCAGGTTCGATTCTTCGTGAATCAGGCACGGCGCATTAGATTTCAATGTTTTATCGCGAATCTGTACCCATGTTTTAATCAAATAGTCATAGTCGCGCTTGATATCGGGCTTGCTTTGTTCCTTACCGGCAGTCCGAATAATGATGGACATCCCCTCGGGAATAGGCAGGCTTTCCACAATGGTTTTTAAGCGCTTTCTGTCCTGCGCATTAGAGATTTTGCGCGACACGCCACCGCCTGTGGCATTGTTGGGCATCAAAACGCTGTAGCGACCGGCCAACGACAAATAAGTCGTCAAGGCCGCGCCTTTGTTACCGCGCTCTTCCTTGGTGACTTGGACCAACAACACTTGGTTGTGATGAATCACTTCTTGGATTTTGTATTTGCGCAACAAAGCATGGCGATGATGGGAAAGATCCTCTAAATCAGCACCGCTGACCGTTTCAATAGCGGCATCTTCCGCTTCCTCGGTCGCCTCGTCCGAATTATTAGCGGCTTCCAGCTCCTTTTGGCGCAGATCTTGCAATTCCTTTTTCAAGGCTTCGCGATCGGCCACGGGAATCTGGTAATAGTCGGGATGGATTTCGTTAAAGGCCAAAAAGCCGTGACGATTCCCGCCATATTCCACAAAAGCAGCCTGCAATGACGGCTCGACGCGCATCACTTTGGCTAAATAAATGTTTCCTTTAAGTTGTTTTTTTGTTGATGTTGTTACGTCCAGCTCTTCCAGGCGTGCACCATCGATAACGGCAACCCGCGTTTCTTCGCTGTGGGTTGCGTCAATAAGCATTTTCTTTGACATATAAACTCCAGATTTTTGAAAATATCAGAATCCAACAGATGCGCCACTTTCATGAACACCTTGTTCTGTGTCACCCTCGTTTTTAACAAATCAGCACGCATCGTCAGTCCTTTTAAACTTTTTGGTTGGTTGTGCAGCAATTCAAGCACCTCGGTGCATTTTATACAGCACAATATTCACATAACATGAACTTTTTTATTATAACCTCTTTTCAAAAAAGCGCAAGTATATTATGATAGAAATATGAATAAATATGTTTATATGTGTTCTAAAGCATGATATTAAAGCGTTTTAACTTTGTTTTATGTATGTTAGCGACCCTGGTATGGGTGGCTGGTGCGCACGCTGCGACGTTGTCACAACTGCGTTTGGGGCTCCAACCTGGCAATACGGTGCGCCTGGTGGCCGAATTATCGGACAAAGTGGCCTTTTCCAACTTTACTTTGGAAAACCCGACGCGTATTGTTATCGACTTTGACAATACCAAAGAAAAGAAAGGCATACGCGACACTTTTCCCGCGCCCGTTTCCTTTATCAAATCTATGCGGCTCGGTTATCCGAAAGTCGGCACGACTCGTTTTGTATTGGAAAGTTCCGAGCCGGTAAAAATCAAAGAGGGCTTTTTTCTGACGCCGACACAACCCGGCCAGCCTTGGCGTTTTGTTTTGGATATCACATCCACCAACGCACCTGCCGAACAAGCCTCCACCGTTTTGTTGCCAATTGCGGCATCAGCGCCCGAGCCCAAAGTGGAAACGGCCAAAACGAAAAAGCCACTCATTGTGCTGGACCCCGGGCATGGCGGCAAAGACCCTGGCGCCATCAGTATTTCCGGTCGTTACGAAAAAGTCATTACGTTGAAAATGGCGCAAGAAGTCAAAAAAGTTTTGGAAAAAACAGGCAAATATCGTGTGTTGCTGACGCGCAATACCGACAAGGCTTTGGCGTTACGCGAGCGCGTGCGCTTTGCCCACAATAATCGGGCCGATTTGTTTATTTCTATTCACGCGGACAGTGCCCGCAACAAAAATGCGCGCGGCCTATCGGTTTATACCATTTCCGAAAAGGCCTCTGACAAAGAAGCAGCCATGTTAGCCGAACGCGAAAACAAAGCGGATATCATCTTGGGCACTGACTTGAGCAATGAAGCACCTGAAGTCAGCAGTATTCTGATTGACTTGGCCAAACGGGATACCATGAGTAAATCCGCGCATTTTGCGACCGCGCTTGTCAATGCGATGCAGTCGCGCATTACCTTAGTCAAGCAAACACACAAATTCGCCGGTTTTGTGGTCCTTAAAAGCACAAATATTCCGTCCGTTTTGTTAGAATTGGGCTATTTATCCAACCGAGAAGAAGACAAGTTATTAGCCACGGAAAGTTATCGCGCTAAAATTGCCGACTCTATTGTTCGCGCGGTCGATCAATATTTCAACACAATTTATGATTAGGGATTAAGCCAACGCGCGTCGTCCGGCTTATGTGTTTGTTTCATTTTTTGAGGCGAAACCAAAAACCACTCATCTGCAATAGAACGTCCTTCGCGTTTTCGCAAAGCCGCCTTATCGCCTTTTTGTCTTTGTTTGACCATGTGTTTGTGGCCCTGGACGCTTTGCGTTTCGTTGCTATCTATATATTTTTTCCCGCGCATGGCCCATGTCGGATCGACAAACAGCCACTTTCCGTCAATTTTGACCGCTGTCCAAGCGTGCGGGCCCCGATCCACATCACCTGTCACCACACTGGCATCCAGGCCGGCCATCAGCAACATCCTTTGGTAAAGTTCGGCGATATCACGACACATACCGACACGCGTCACACAGATATCTCCGGTATTCCAGTCTTTGACAAAGCGCTGATTACCTCGTTTTGTCTTATAGGTCAATTTTTTATAAGCCTGATATTGCGCATCATCATAGTCAATGTGATAGACAATCCACGACAGCAGCGCACGCGCTTTTTGTTTATCAGAATCAAACGGCTCGGTCAGGTAGTGCACCAACGTCGGCATATCCTGTGCCACTTCAATGGATGCCCGCTCTCCGCGCCGGTCAGCCTGTGTATATAATTCCGCATGCGCGACGGATACCGACAGCAACAAGGTCAAGCAAAAGAAGATAATTCTCATTCCTGTTTTTCCAACTTTTGAGCAGAAAGCTTTTGAATCTGACGCGCATTCGCCTGTAAAACCACAAATTTAAAGGGGCAGTTTGGCGCTTGAATAACTTCGCCCTTTTCGGGCAAATGACCTGCCAAATCTGCGACAAAACCGCCGATGGTGTCGATTTCCGGATTGACCGTTCCCTGCAACAAAACCGGACCGACTTGCGTTTCAAAGTCGTTGAGTTTCATTGTGGCATGCACTTCCACCGTATGGGCATCAATGCGTTTGAGCATTTCTTTATTGTCGCAGGCATCATCTTCATCTTCAATCTGACCCACAATCACTTCCAACAAATCTTCCAGGGAGACCAGACCGTCGATACTGCCATGCTCATCCACAATCAAGGCGATTTGTATTTTTTTGCTCTGCATTTCTTTGAGCAAATCTAACGCCCGCATGAACGGAGAGACGAACAAAATATTTCTTTTGACCACGTCAGACACGCGGCATTTTTTATGCGCCAAAATCTGTGCCAACACATCTTTCACATGCACCACGCCGACCACATTATCCAAGTTGCCGTCATACACCGGATAGCGCGTAAATCTTTCCTGCATGATGTATTTATAAAATTTGGAAGGGGGCATATCTAACGGAACTGCGTCTATCTCCACACGCGGACGCATAATCATCCGCACACGCACATCCCGCAAACGAAAGATATTTTTTAACAGCCACAATTCGTGCGCATCCACCACTTGAGAATCCCCGCGTTCTTCACGAGCGTCAATAATCGATTCCAATGTGGAAAAAACCTTCTTTTCCTCTTTTTTACAACTCAAGTTAGATTTTAATTTGCTGAATAATTTCACGATGTTTCGTATGGATTGTTATATCCAAACCTCCCTAAAAGTTGTATTTCCTTTGTTCCATTTTCTGCGCATCTTTAGCCAAAATATGATCATAACCCTGTAAATGCAAGGCTGAGTGAATCAGCAAATGCGTGAAATGCGCGGTCAGGCTTTTGCCCTGCTCCTTGGCTTCGCGTTGCAAAGTCGGCAAACTAACCACAATATCGCCCGCCTGCCATACCGGCGCACCCACCGGCGGCATAGGAAAAGACAGCACATTGGTCGGTGCATCCTTTTGGCGATATTGCTTGTTGAGTTTTTGTATTTGCGTGTCATTAGTCAGCAACACGCTGATTTCCGTCGTTTTCAAATCAAAAAGTTCCGACAAAATCAGCCGACACAACGCGCGATAATGTGGCAAGGCCTTTCGCCATGCAGGGTCCTGAACGGTAATAAAAAGGTTATCCATTATTCTTTTCTCTGACATCATAAGCGCGGACGATTTTTGACACCAATCCGTTTCTGACAACATCTTTTTCCGTGAACTCAATTACCTTGATTTCTGGAATAGAACGGCACACGTCTATTGCATCGGCCAAGCCCGAATGCACGCCTTTGGGCAAGTCGGTCTGCGACAAGTCACCATTGATGACCATATGCGAGCCTTCGCCCAAACGTGTCAGCACCATTTTCATTTGCATAGGTGTTGTATTTTGCGCTTCATCCACGATAATAAACGCATGCGTCAAGGTGCGACCGCGCATATAAGCCAACGGCGCAATTTCAATTTCGCTGTCTTGCAGTTTGCGTTCCACCACATCGGCTGGCAATAACTCATACAAAGCATCATATAACGGGCGCAAATACGGATCGATTTTCTCTTTCAAATCCCCTGGTAAAAAGCCCAGATTTTCTCCAGCTTCCACAGCGGGACGCGTTAAAATAATTTTTGAAATATGCCCGGATAAGAACATATCCACCGCCTTGGCCACCGCTAAAAAAGTCTTACCCGTTCCGGCCGGACCGGTGCCAAAGACCATATCATAAGTCTGCATCGCCTCCATAAAATCGGCTTGCGTTTGTGTGCGTGGCGTTACCTGTTTGCGCGTGGTGCGTAAAATCGTCGCTCCGCTTTTGCCCGGCTCTTTGATACCATGCGCCTGGGCAATCGCCTGTTCTATATCGTCGGCGTAAATCTGTTTTTGTTGCTGCGCGACCACATACAGCCGATCCAAAATCTCGCTGGTTAAAGGCACATCGCGCACACCACCTTCCAAGGTCACTTTGTTGCCGGATAGTGTGATTTGACAATTCATTTTTTCGGCCACAGTGCGCAAAATATGCTGATTATGACCCACAAGGATATCTAATGTTTTTTTGTTTGAGTATTCTTTTACCTGTTGCATTTATCTGTTCTCCTCGTTCTTATTATACATATTATTGTTGCCCTGTCAAACTGGATGCGGTGGCGTCCGTAATTCGTAAATCGACAATCTTTCCGTAAAGGTCATCCGGACTTTCCACATGGACATTTTGCAAATACGGGCTATACCCCAACCACTGGCCTTTTTTTGTTTTTTCGGTCAGCAGCACCGGCAAAGTTTTACCAATATAAGATTTGTTATAGGCCTTTTGGTGTTGTAACAGCCGCTTTTGTAAAATCGCCAAACGCTCGGTTTTAATAGCCTCGGGTATTTGATCGCGCAACAGGCTAGCCGGCGTGCCCGGACGCGCACTGTATTTGAAAGAAAAACTTTGCGCATAGGCCACCCGATCCACAATCGCCAACGTATCTTCAAAATCTTTATCTGTTTCCCCCGGAAAGCCCACAATAAAATCGGAAGAAATCGCCATGTCCGGCCGTGCCTCTTTCAGTTTTTGGACAACACACATATAATCTTCCACGGTGTAATGGCGGTTCATTGCCTTTAAAATGGCATCACTGCCTGATTGAATAGGCAAATGAATATAGGGCATCAACTTGGGCAAACTTTTATGCGCCTCTACCACCTCTTTGGTAATATCTGTCGGATAGGATGTCGTGTAGCGTAACCTTTTCAAGCCCTCTATCTTTGACAATTCATAGAACAATTCGGCCAAAGTCGAAGGCTGGCCCTTTTTATCTTTGCCATGCCAACAATCTACATTTTGACCGAGCAAGGTAATTTCCACCGCGCCCGTATCCACCAACTGTTGCGCTTCCTGTCGCACATCTTCCAACGGACGGGAATATTCACAACCGCGCGTATAAGGCACAACGCAATAGGAACAAAAATGATCGCACCCTTCCTGAATCGCCAAAAAAGCCGTCGGACCTTTGGCCTGTGCTTTGGGCAAATGGTCAAACTTAGCATCCGAAGAAAATTGCGCAACCAAGCGTTGCCCTTTGTGGCGCAGCCAACGTGTGACCAACTCCGGCAACTCATGATACGACTGCGGACCGACCGCAATATCAACAATGGGATAGCGCCGCAAAACCTCATCACCCAGGGCCTGCACAACGCAACCGGCCAGCGCAATCAGCGTATCTTTGCCTTCCTTTTGTCGTCTTTCTTTGATTTGTCCGAAACGCCCCAATTCAGAAAATACTTTATCCGTAGCTTTTTCGCGAATATGACACGTGTTGATAATAAGGAAATCTGCCTCTTCCTGATTGTCAGTCAATTCATAACCTAACACCTTCAATGCATCGGCCATCCGCGTTGAATCATAAACATTCATTTGACAACCCATGGTATTGATAAACAGTTTAGGCATACATCCTCATTTGTATAACGTATAATTTTGCAATTTATTTTTGACAAAGGCGACAAAGGCGTCTTGTTGTTGAGAGGCCGCAGCCGGCTCGGTCGGCATTGGGAAAAAGCGCTGCCATTCGGCTTCCGTCATGATTTGGCGTGCCACATGGAGCAACTTGTTTTGTTTCCATTGAGTCGCCTGCATTTGTATTTCTTTTAAGTGGAAAGGCGTTAAATGCGCGTCTTTAAGGGCTTGTTCAGCCTCGGCCACATACACGGGCGGTGCGGTATAAAACCATTTGTTTTCGGCGCGCTCGGCCGCCAATAACATCCACGCCAGCGGCGACATTTGTAATAACGGTTGCTTTCTTTGCATCTTGATTTGTCGTAATTGTTCCGAATGATGAGATAAAACCGCCTGCCCTTCGGGTGTGCGCAAGAAATCCAACATCAGCAACGCCAACTCATATTGTGCGGGACCATAGCCGTTTTCTGCCGCAAAACGCAAGTATTTTAAGGTCTGTAATTTCTGTTCGGCACCAGGCAAAAAGCCATCCCGATACATGCGCGCCAAAGCATATTGCGCCTGCGCATCGTTATCAATTAAAGCACAACCTTTGAAAAATTGCTGCGCCTGCCCATAATTTTTGACCGCTAAAGAGGCTTCCCCCAACGGACAAGCCGCCCATACGCTAACAGCAAAACACAAGCTAACAAGACAATATATATATTTCATGTTTCCTTGTCCTTTACTTTAATTTCCAAGCGACGGGTGCGCGCGTTCACGGGATTAATCACACGATCTAACGAAACCACCTGGTGCGGCTCATATTCTGCATAAGGCAAAACGATTTCTTCTTGTTGAATCGGGTTGTCTTCCCCATCAAACAAGGTAACAACAAGCGCTTTGGCCGGAATTGTTTGCGCCCGCGTATTCATCAACTGGGCATACAGACGCAACTGCGGCCGATCTTGTTCATGCAGCACATCAAACGAAACATTTTGAATAACAACAGGGGTGCGGATTTCCTTACCAAACCAGGATGAGACTTCCTCTTGATACAGGAACAAAGCGATGTTTAAAAACAACAAAATCCAAGCCACTAACGGCAACAAAATAGATGCAGGGCGTTTTTCTTCAGCAACAGGGGCAAAGACATCCGCTGTGGGCGTCGTTGGCTCGGCCGGCTTTTCCGTAACCGGTTTGCCAAAAATGGCTTCTGTGTCATCCGGCAGATTATTTTCTTCAACCTCGGACAAGGCTGCGGGCGTTTCGGTCATGTCGTCATCCACCTGCGTTGTCCAGGTGAAACCGCACTTTTTACACTTAAAGGTCATAGCCTGTGATACTATCAAATCCTTAGGGACCTGATAAAAAGTATGACATTTTTGACACATTATAAACATCGTAGTTGCCTTTTGTATAAAAAGAGTGTAGATATAGAATATATGATTTAAGGAACTAACACAAGAAAGAAATAAAAAATTATGCAAGACAACGCGGATAACATACCTATCGTTGATTTTCACAGAGTCCATTTGAAGTATGATCAAGGGCCGACGGTGTTAAAAAACCTTGAGTTTGATTTGAAAAGAGGCTCTTTCCACTTTGTAACGGGGGAAAGCGGCGCCGGCAAGACATCCCTGCTCAGCTTGATGTATCTTGACCAACGGCCGACCAGCGGGCGTATTCAGATTTTCGGCCAAGATTTGAGCCAGGTGCCCCGGTCCAAAATACCTTATCTGCGGCGGCGTATCGGTGTTGTGTTCCAAGATTTCCGCCTGCTTGATCATTTGACGACCTTTGAAAATGTGGCGTTGCCTTTGTGGTTGGCGGGCATGAAAGAGGCTGAAATTCGCCGGCGTGTCAATGAAATGTTGATGTGGGTCGGTCTGGAAAGAAATATGCGTGCCTATCCGCCTGTGCTGGCCGGTGGAGAAAAACAAAGAATCGCCATTGCGCGTGCGGTCATCAATCGACCGGATTTGCTGTTGGCTGACGAGCCGACCGGCAATGTGGATGATGAGATGGCTAACCGCATTATGTATCTGTTTAACGAATTAAACAAACAGGGCACAACCTTGCTGATTGCCACGCACAATCAAGAGATTATCCGCCGGAACGACAAACCGCGCTTTCACTTGTCCAAAGGTAATTTGGAGTATATTCCCGCGCCCAGTCAAATGTATGCGGCACAAACACAGGGAGGCACACGATGAGTTTATTTCAAGCAAAACGCGCCTTACCCTTCCACGATTCTTCTGCCCTGTTCCTCAGTTGGATCACCATGCTGATGGTGTTTGTCGCGACTTTGGCACTGTTGGGCGCTTTAAGTATCAACAATGTGATTGCGATATGGCAACGTGGTGTGTCCGGGGCTTTGACAATTCAAGTACCGACCTACCTGCCTAACGGCGAAGCGCGCGGCGATGCGGTGCAGCAAGACATTGCCAAAACATCCGAGATTTTGGACGCAACGCGCGGTGTGATTTCCTATTCCGTCGTCTCCGATGACAAAATGTCGGACCTGTTATCCCCGTGGATAGATGACAGCAAAGCCATACCGGAACTGCCGTTGCCGAAATTATTAGATGTGCAAATCAACGCTGATGTCTTTGACTTTTTCACCCTTAAAGATCAGTTAGCCAAGGTGGCGCCTTTGGTCCAAGCCGACGCGCATCGCATTACCTTGATGCACTTGATAGAAACAGGGCGGCGTATTCAGCAAATGTTGTCCTTTATTTTGCTTTTGTTGATCTTAACAACGGCCTTTACGGTGGTTTATACCAGCTCTTCCACATTAGCCGTGCATCAGCCGACCATACATATTTTGCACATGATGGGCGCCAAAGATTCTTCTATCGCAGCGCAATATGCTTCGCGTGACTTTATGCGCGCGCTGATGGGTGGTGTGATAGGCTTGTTGCTGGCCATACCTTTGGGGTGGTTGTGCAGTCGCATGCTGATGCCCGAACAGTTGCCTCTGTTACAGGGGGCCTCTCTCAGTTGGACCGCGTGGAGCGTTATTTTGTGCTTACCGTTAGGCATTGCTCTGTTGGCATTTATCACAGCCCTTTTAACAGTGTTAAAAATATTGAGGCGAGCGATTTAATGTTCAAATCTTTTACCATTTACACTTGTTTGGTTGCGCTGACTTTATGGGTGTTGGGCTTTTTGGCATTTGCCTTTTACCTGTTCACTTTGTCCTATAAAGCCCCGACGCAAGCCGATGTGATTGTGGTATGGACTGGCGGTGCCGAGCGTGTGGCGACAGCGGTGGAGTTGTTGGAAAAACAATATGCACCTCACCTGTTTATTTCCGGCGTCAATGCGGGTGTGTCCGCTGAGTCTGTGCTCAAAGGTGTGCCGGCGGCTTTAAGGCAAAAAATTGACCTGGGCAGAAATGCGGAAAACACGCAAAAAAATGCCGAAGAAACAGCCGAGTGGGTCAAAGCCAAAAAGATTTTGTTTGTTACTTCGCTCTATCATATGCCACGCAGTTTGTTGGAGTTAAAGCAACAGGTCAAAGACGCCACGATTTTCCCCTATGCCGTATCGCCAAAGCGTGTGGATACCGCGTGGATACACACCGCCAACGCCTCTCAGATTTTTATTGAATATAACAAGTTTTTAGCCGCCGGCTTGCGCATTTACATAAAGGAGTTATTATCATGCGTTTTCTGACCTTATGTCGTTCTTTAATTTTTCAATTTTTCTTTTATTTGTGGTCGGCAACGGTCATTATCGGCTTTTTGCCAACGCTGATTATGCCGGATCGTTATACGCTGTGGATGCCGATTACCTGGGGTTATGGCACACGCTTTTTGTTGTGGGCCATTTGTGGCACACATATCCGCGCCACAGGCTTGGAAAACTTACCGAAAAAATCCGGTTATATTATTGCCTCAAAGCATGAATCTGCCATGGAAACGACCTTGTTCCATACCTTCGTGCCTGACGCTTTTTATGTGCTCAAACAGGTGTTGGGCTGGCTGCCCTTTATGTGTTTTTATTTCAAAAAAACGCACTGTATTTTAATTGACAGAAAAGGTGGCGCTGTCGCCATGCGTGCCATGTTGGAAAAGACAAAAAAGAATCTTCAGTTGCACAAAACTTTGATTATTTTCCCCGAAGGCACACGCGTCAAACCCCGCACAAAAACGAAATACAACCCCGGCGTAGCTTTATTATACGAGCAATGCAAAGTGCCGGTGGTGCCGGTGGCCTTAAACACGGGCTACTTTTGGCCGAAAAATGATTTGTATCGTTACAGTGGCACGGCGACTTTTGCCTTCCTGCCACCTATTCAACCGGGCTTAGAAAAAAGGCAATTTTTAGAGGTGTTGGAAAATACCATAGAAGATGCCTGCGCAAAATTAGACCCGTAAAAAACGCCCTGTGATAGGGCGTTTTTTAGCTATGAACATTTGATTTGTCGGTTTGTTTCTTTTTGCCTTTATGGCGACCTCGAATAACGGGGCGCACCCTTGTCTCCGGATCATCCTTCACGCCAGGATCCGGCTCTTCCGTCGAAATCGAAGGCAGCGTAATCACTTCTTTGGACTTTTTAGGCGCTGATTTTTCGTCATAAGGACCAAACCCGATAGGACGCGACTTCTTTTCCTCTGTCTGTTGGGCTATTTCATCATTGGTATCACTGATAATTCCTTCTATACCATAAATAATCTGTCGGATAGGATTACTGTTTTTGTCGAAGAACACCCATGAGCCCATACGCCGACCATGTTCGTAAGGACCGCTGACACGCAAGACACCGTCAATGTATTCCATATATGAACCATGTAAAATATCTGCCTCATAATAGCAAACGATTTTACCTTTTTTTGTGTGTTGGATATATTCCCCGTTGCGCTGTTCTTTTTCATTGACAGTATATTCAGCTTCCAGATTCTGCCCATCATAAATCCTGCGAAAGTTGGAACGCACCAGGTTATGGTCTTTATCATAAGAGCATTTTTCATATATGGCACGATTACCATCTAATTTTTTCAGAAGGCGCCAACCTTCCGTAAATTCCAATTGTTTCTTATTAGAATTAGATGGTGAAACCATAGGTATGCTCCTGTATCGTCAGTTATTCGTGTGTATTTTCAATATCTTGATAAACCGGCCGAGTCCAATGCGCTTGTGTTCGCAGGGGGATCTTGAACGCCATTGTCTTTTTCAAGTTGGGGGCGCGGAACTCTTTCATCTTTAACAAAGATATGGCATTTGCCGGTTCCACTTTAGGATCTTTGACCACCTTTCCACGATGATACTCAACTTCGACATCTACCCATACACCTTTGATGCGGCGATGAAAGCGCCAAGGGCCTTCTGCGTCGCCCTCTTCAAAGCGACCACGCATGACAGATACTACCATATTGCTGTTTTCATATAGCACAAAAACACCATTCACAACACCGCCTTTTACTTTGGTGTAAGCCCGACTTTTATCGGGATAGGTCAATACAATAGCCCCGGTGTATTTATCCAATTCTTCTTTGGAAAGCGGCTGATGATCACAATAGAGGCATATAATATCCTCAGCCTTATAGATTTTTTCCGGCTTACCGTAACAAATATTTCTTCTTGACATCGTTTTCCCTTATCCGTTTGTATTTTGTTCTGGTTCAAGTCTCAGTTTGCCTTGCGAGGCTAATCTGTGCGGTCCTTTGCGATCCCAGACCACAACCGACCAGGCAGAGTGCGTGGCACTGACTAATTGACCGGCACCAAACTTGATCTGGACACGCGGTGAAAATGCTTTAATGCCGATAACGGACACAGGCACATGCCACACGCCATCCGGTAAATCATTGACACATTGTCCCTGTTCCAATAGCGGACCTTTGTCCATAGGATCTTCCGACTTGCCGGCAAATTGCGCATAACGTTCATACGCGCCTTCCCGCTTGCCTTTCTGCATCTGGCAAATAGCGGTCGTTCCGTCATCATATTTTAACAAAACTTCGCCTGTGTAGGCCTTCAAGTCCTCTTTTGGCAAGCAATAAACAGGCGTTTTATCAAATTGAACCACCTGTGTAGATACCCCAGCACCCGATGTGCGCTTGCTGGTGTGCAGGGCATACGCTTTCACAACTTGTCTGGGCAATGTTACCATTTTTACCAGTTGTTGCGTCGCATCATCAAATTGTTCTATGTTATCAAATTCAAAAAAATCAGCCATACGGGCCTCCTTTTGATTGTCAATTCGTTCATTAAAGCACAAAGCCCTCTTTTTGTCAAGTATTTTTTACACCTTAATGCAACAGATAAAAAAAGAGCAACGACTTGCGTTGCTCTTTTCAAAAATCGCTTATTTCTTTAATCTACGCGACCATGCCCGCCGTTTGTTTTGGACAGTTGAACGATCCTTTTGGATGTCAATTTGCGAGGCAAAACACTTGGGCATTGTAAATGGCTGGCCCACTCAATTTTTTGACAAGCCTCACATAACGAGGTTCCCCGGCTCACATACATGGTCATATTCGCACCGGAAACCACCTTTCCTTTTTTGAAATCGGTTGTAACCACAACCCAAGCCTGATCGACCTCCTGTTTCTGCGAACCAAAACACCGGGCAACATCCTCTTCGGACAAAGGCTTTTTAAATTCCCAGCGCCCATCCGGCAGGCCATCTTTGTAGTAGCCACTTTTGGTGCGCTCTCCTTTTGCATCAAATTCAGCGGAGGGGCCGTTCAAAACCCCTTCTTTCAAGTGACAGGCTAACATCTGTCCGTCATTGTAACGAATGAGCACATCACCCGTATAATTAACAAATTCATCTTCTGACAAGGTGCCCGTCAAATAAATGCGGTCAAGCTGAATATCTTTTTTAGGTAAAGGGCTGATTTTCCAATATTCCATAAAAGTTTTCCTTTCTTTTGCACGCTAGATAAGGTTATTAAAACACACGATCCACCCTTTGTCAAGGACACAAAAAAGAGCCCGCAAAAGCAGGCCCTTTTTAAAAAGTTGCGCAAATCCTTATTTCAATTGGCTGGTGCAGAACGGGCAGCGTGTTGCAGCCTTATCCACCATAGATTTACAATATGGACATTGCTTCTGCTTCGGCGCTTCGGCGGCTTCAGCCTTTTTGGCTTTTCTTTCAACAGCGTCTTGCAATTTATTGATACCTTTAATCAAAACAAACACAGAAAACGCCACAATCAAGAAACTGATCAACACATTGATAAACATACCATAGTTGATGGTGACCGCACCGGCCTTTTGTGCCGCATCCAAACTGGCATACGGGCCCGGGACAGAACCGTCAGACAAGGTCACATACAGGTTGGCAAAATCTACCTTGCCGAGCAACAAGCCCAAAGGCGGCATCAAAATATCTTTGACCAAACTATCAACGATTTTTCCGAAACTGGCACCGATGATAACACCGACTGCCATGTCCATCACGTTACCTTTGAGGGCGAATTTTTTAAACTCTGATAAAACTTCTTTAAACATATTTTTCTCCTAATTTAAGTTAAACAAATCGGCATATTGTAAGGATAGACCGACCATCACGTTTGTGCCCACTTTGTCCGTTCCGCGCGCTTGTCCTCTGCGGTAACTGACATAGGGAGCAAAGGCCAAAGTGTCTGTCAGACTGACTTCCATTTTGGTCATAAGCTCTAAATCATAGCGCAAGTCGGTATCCACATATTCCGAATACGACATGTAATCCGTATAGCGCGCTGTGCCTACCCATTTGACACCTTCACGCAACACATATTCCGCACGTGCCCCAATTTCCCACGCTAATTTTGTGTTCTTTTTGTCCGAATAAGTAAAGTCATATTCTTCCACAAGAGCCCCATATAATTCTTTAATCACAGGCCCTTCAAACATTTTAATACCTTCGCGTGCCGAAAGGGCTTTGTAACGCGGGGCGTCCTGATTGGCAGTGAATTCTGTTTGAAAAGCACCTTGGATGAAAGGACCGACATCGGCGTCAAGCCAACGCCACACCTTGCGGTTATAATCAGTAGATAACCAAATCTTGTCGGCGCTTTCGGAACTTTCGGCAGGCTCATCCACCGGTTTAATTTTCAATTTACCATAGTTAAGCAACAGGTTGTTCTGCCATAAACCCGTATCGGTCGAGCGATTTAAAAAGATATCCAATTTACCGATAATGTTGTATTGCGTATCTGCGCTGTAAGCGGACACAGGCGAGTTTTGGTATTCACGCGCATTGCTGACCGTTGTGTTGGAATAGGTCAGTGATATTTCGCGCACATCCAATGTCCATTTGGCATCGCTTTCTTCGGCCTCTTGCGCCAAAGCCGGCAAGGCCAAACAGGTCGCCGCCAACGCTATCATCCCTATTTTCATCAAAAATCTCCTTTATTTATTGATGTTGGATGTAGTTTGTCATAAAACCATATAAATTGCAAGGGGTATTTTTAATACTGGAATTGGATTTTATAGGTCAGTTTCGTTTCGCCTTTGGCCGGCACCGGCACAACCCACTTCACGGTATTCGAATTGACGCGTTCGCTTTTCTGGTTTTCTTCCATGATTTTGAAACGATCCGGCACCTCTTGGGTCAGTTGGACTTGAGCGGGCGCATCGCCCCCATTTTTAAGCGTCACTTCATAAGTACCCATACGCACGCTGTCTGACACACGACGCACAGCAAGGCGTTTCATATCGACAGTCAAGTTAAAGGCCGAGCCGATAGCAAGGCGCACTGTTTCTTTGTCCGCCGTGTGCTGAATACGATCTTCGCCGACAAACTGCATATTGCCTTTGGCGTCCTCTTTATACAAGCGCGTTACACCTTTGGGCAAGGGCTTACCCAACTTGTTTTCTTGGCTATTGACGAAAGTCACAAAGATATTCGGCTTCATGCCGCGTTCTTCTGAGGAATCCAACAGATGGACAGGCAAGCGCAATTCATAGGTCTTGGCCACCGCGATATCGGCCGCAGACAGCAAAGCCACTTGCTTTGTTTGGTTGGAAAGCACGTCGGTTTTATACGGCAGGGTATAGATATAAAAATCAGTCAATGCCTCTGCTTCCATACCAGCCGACATGGTATCCGCAAAAGCCATCATTGCCTTGGGCGCCCGAGCCCTGCGCTCTACATATTCCGGCACCATATTCACATCGCCAGCCACCAGTTGCAACAAGGCTTGTTTATAGTCGGTGCCTGAGCGGTTGGACAGCGTGACAAACCCGTTCAGGCTCATTTTTGTCTCATCGGCGTTCAGTTTTGCCACATAGTCCGCCTTCCATGACAGGCCGGTGGTTAGGTAATCCAGCTCGACGGTTTCCGGTCCGGCCTTGTCCGACATGGTAGTGATGGACAGCGTCGGTTGCGCGCGTAAATTCGCCGGCACGGATGAAAAGATAATACGCCCAGGGTAATCTGTTTCTATCTTGTCATTGATTTTGAGCACCGGCTTTCTGTCATTATAGGCCACCAACTCGGCGCTTTCACGACTGGCCTTACCGGTCGCGGGATCAATATATTCTACCAAGACTTTTTGCCCGACAGATTTGTCCAGCAACGCGTCTTTGCTGAGTAAATCAAAATTGAAGTTTTGTTCGCGTGTTGTCAGCCCTTGACCTTTCAGCAAGGCGGTTTGCGGCATCATGTTCGCCGATACGCCCTGGAAAGCCAACACATTGACCCCTTGCGTCAGATCCACCTTGCGCTCATCTTTGATCAAGGCGCGATCTTCGTTGTAAATCGTCACGTTCATACCGGTTTGCGCCGACATAGGCACCAAGGTTTCAGCCGCCAACGCCGCCGCAGCACAACCCAATTGCAACAAACAAAAAACAGATTTCATAGGACCCCCTTATGTCAGATTATATGTCGCATTGTAGCCGGGGGCACCCAACCTGTCAAGCAACTTTTAACACGCCATAAAAAAGCCTCCACTTTGGGAGGCTTTGTCAGTTATTTTGTATGTTGTGAGCGCCTTTTTGCCATACGCAAAGGATTTATCACTTGATATCGGGCACGACGCCGAGGTCTTTGTGCAGGATGTGCATATTGTTTTTTACGTGCGACCTCATAGGTTATAACATCATTTCCAATCATTTCGGTTTCTTGGACTGTGATAGTTGCAATACCATATCGACCGGTATTTCGTTTTGTAGTTGTTTTGCTCATCCTTACCTCCGCTGTTGTTCTCACCCTACAAAATCCATTAGACCATAATTTACATATTTTGTCAAGTATTTTTTACACTCATTTTAGGGCGTGCCTGTATATGCTGTCGGCAAGCATACATAAAACCTGTCACGATCCTATCCCTGCAAAAAATCTCAGATGCATGGCATTATACTCTTGCATATTTTTGCATTTAAAGGTAACTTAAGCCGTAGGAATATATGAAAGGGCTATCAATGACGCGTTGTTTGCGCAAGAGTATCGAGAAAATACAGGCCAACTGGGATATGTGGTTGACACTGTGTGTGACCATCTGCGTCTTTTTTGCCTGCTTTGGTTTTGAGTTCCTTGATTTTAATAACATCGATCTTGTTATGATAGGCGGTGATTTTACCAACTGCTACCTGGGGAGTGTTTTTTACCGCATAGATGCCTGGCGCTGGCCGCCTTTGACTATGCAAAATCTGGGCTACCCTTTTGGCATGTCCGCGTATGGATCGGATATCAGTCCGTTGATGTCTTTTATTTTCAAGGTGTTACACACCGTCTTCGGCGCCTCGCCCGAGTGGCAATTTGTAGGCCTTTGGACCTTGATTTGTTATATTTTACAGGCCTATGTGTCCGTTTTAATCTTTCGCCATACGTCCAAAAATAAATTTTTGGTCGTATGCGGGGCATTATTTTTTGTCAGCACACCTATCGTCCTCAACCGTGTTCTAGTACATATCAATTTACAACCCCACTTCTTACTGTTGTTCCCCATGTTGTTATGGTTGAATAATAAATTAGGCAAAAAAGAGTGGTGTTACATGGGTATTTTATATTCGTTGGCATTTTTGACTTGCCCTTATTTTCTGCCGATGCAGACCGGCTTCTTCGCCCTGCTATGGTATCAAAAATTGTTCGTTGAAAAGCAATTAAGGTTTTCTCACTTCATCGCAGCCTTGCTGATTTTAGTGGGTATCGGACTTTTTTGGATGTATATGCTCGGTCTATTCACATTGGAACATAAATTAGATTCTGGTGGCTGGGCAATATATGGGCTAAACTTAGCTGCGTTCCTTTCTCCCAGTTGGCTCGCCCCCGCACCCAAACCGTCAACCACGTTGATGATTTATGATATGTCTGTTTATCTTGGTTTGGGTGTTTTTGTGCTCATGTTTCTAGTATTACCTTCTTTAAAAAACTTATTAAAAAAAGAAACTTGGCACAGATATTGGCCTGTATTCCTTCTGGCATTAGGCCTGTTTTTCTTTGCGCTTTCGCCCAGAATCCGCTATAACAATCATATTTTATTTGAATACCAACCCAACGTATATTTGGCTTGGTTAGGCAATACATTCCGCTATTCTTCGCGTTTTTTCTGGCCAATATGGTATTTGATTGTCTTTTTTGTTATCAAGGCCTTTTATACGCAATGGGGAAAACGAGCTGTTTTGTTGATGGGTCCTATACTTATCGTTCAATTGCTGGATATCTACCCACTGTTGTCCTTTAAAACAGACATTCTCAATCGTTATCATTCTTACGATATAAAAACTTGGACGGAAGACAGGTGGCAACAGTTGGCACAAAAATATACCTCTTTCTTCTGTTTTGTAGATAAAGGACATGAGTACCTATGGCGTCAAGCCTTAAAATATCGCCACCCAGTTTCTTATGGCCTTTTGAACAGGCCTAATCCAAGGCTAGTAGAACAAATGCATACTATTCGTGCGCAGATTTTATCCGGTTACCTAGATCCGCCATATAAAAATTACTTGTTTGTATTAGATGCTAGCATAATGGACAGAATGATGTCCTATGCAAATATTAACCCTTCTGTCAAGAAATTGCTTGCCCATGTTGAGCCGTTGGATGTTTACCATATTCTGGAATACAAGCCGGGCATGGAAGTCAAACCGGACTTTTTTGACAGGCCGCGGCATATTGCCGCACAAAACGAAGACGGACCACTTGATTTAATCCAAGTTAGCCCCTATCGATTATATCAAACAACCTCGACAGGCCTTATAATGTATGCAACCATTATCTCTTTTGATAATGATACATTAGTTGTTGAATGGGATTACGGAACAGCGGGAGTGAAAACTTATAAAAAACACGCAGACGGGGTCTATCACTTTGAAAAACAGGAGGCTTTATGCATCATCAACTAATCAGCATTGTTATTTCCGCCTTTAACGAAGAGGGCAATGTTACGAAATTGTATCAGGAACTGGTGAAAGTGGCGAACAAGGAAAAGCACACAGATTTTGAGTTTTTATTTGTGGATGACGGCTCGTCGGATAACACTTATACAAAATGCCTGCAATTACAAAAAAAGGATAAGCGTGTGCGTGTTGTGCAACTGGTCAGAAACTTTGGGCATGAGATTGCCATGACGGCCGGCATGGACGCGGCGCGTGGCGATGCGGTCATTTTTATGGATTGCGACTTGCAGCACCCGCCTAAATATATTCCGGAGATGTTGCGTTTATGGCGCAAGGGCCACAAAATTGTTTTGACAAAGCGCGTGGATAACAAGGGCACATCCCGCACTTATAAAGCCTGCGCCTCGCTTTTTTACAGCCTGCTCAATCGCATTTCCGACATCAAGATTAGGCGCAATGAGCCTGATTTCCGCCTGATTGACAGAAAATATATCGATTTATTAAAGCAATTTAATGAGCGAGACCGCCTGTTCCGCGGCTTTTTGAGTTGGATTCATCCGAAGGAGGACATTGCCACCATTGCCTTTACCGCGCCGGCGCGTTACAGCGGCAAAACGAAATATAGCCTGATGAAAAGCCTGTCGCTCGCTCTGTCCGGTATTTTACAGTTTTCTGTGTTGCCCTTGCGCCTGGCCACTTGTTTTGGCTTATTGGCGGCAATCTGCGCCGGCGTGTTAGGCCTATACACGCTGATTGAATACTTTGCGGCCGGCAAGCACACCCCCGGTTATGCCAGCATTATGCTGGTCGTAATTTTCTTGGGCGCTATTCAACTGGTTTGTCTGGGCATTATCGGCGAATACATCGGCAAGATTCATATGGAAGTCAAAAAGCGGCCGCTGTATTTCGTCAATACGCCCGATGAGGAAAAAGAAAAAAAATGATGCTAGAGCGCCAATACCTGTGGGCTGAAAAAAAGTGGTTTGCCCTGCCGGAAAAACTGCGTTTTTTGTTGGTGGGTGGCGCGAATACCCTGTTGGCCTATATTGTGCTCAATTTGTTAGATGCTCTGTTGCGCCTGGTGCTGATCGACTCGGCCATTTATGCGGCCAATATCGCCCTGATTTTACAAAACATTATCACCATCAACATTTCCTTTATCACCATGCGCTATTACGTTTTTCAAAGCCATGGCGTGTTCTGGCACGAGTGGCTCAAATGCGTCAGCGTCTATGCGTTTATGTATGTGTTTAACGCGGTGTTTATGACGCTGTTGATGAGCCTGTTGGTCTGGCCGCTGTGGTTAGCGCAACTGGTATATATTATCGTATCGACCTTGTTGATTTTCTGCCTGCACAAGTTCTTTTCCTTTCGCCCGCAACATAAATGAATTGGAGCGCCTATGATTTTATTGAAAAATGTGTTTCTTGATAACCAAGCCTGCGATATCTTGATTGAGCAAAACAAGATTGCCCAAATTGCCGAGCATATCAACGCGCCGAATGCCCAAGTCATTGACGCCACAGGTAAGGCGATTCTCCCCTCTTTTTGCAATACGCACACGCACCTTGCCATGATGTTTTTGCGTGGTATAGGCGAGGACAAAAACCTGTTTGATTGGCTGCAACAAGACATTTTCCCGCGTGAAGCCAAGTTAAAGCCAGAGCACATTTATGCGTTGTCGCGCTATGGCTTGCTGGAGATGATTAAGACGGGCACAACCTGCTTTACCGATATGTATTTTTATGCAGATGAGACCTTGAAAGCCGTGCAAGATATGGGCATGCGCGCCATTATTCCGTATCTGGGCATGGACTTTTTTGATGACAACAAGACTGACGAGCAAATTCGGCAAGCGCGCACCTATCTGGAAAGCCCGCCATCCAGCCCGCGTATTCAAAAGGTGCTGTCCTGCCACTCGGTTTATACCTGTTCTGAAAAGTTGATCCGCGCTTTTGTAGCCTTGGCCAAAGAATATGACACTTATTTACAAGTGCATGTGGCCGAAACGCAAAAAGAGGTGGATGATTGCCTGCAAAAGTTCGGCTGTCGTCCGGTTGAGTTGCTGTATAGGTGGGGTGCCATGGGCCCAAAAACCTTGTTTGCGCACGCGGTCCATTTGGACGATAACGACATGAGGCGGGTCAAAGAAACCGGCACGACTTTGGCGCATTGTCCGACCTCTAATTTGAAACTGGGCTCGGGGCAAATGCCACTGCAAAAGTATTTAGACGCCGGCTTGAAAGTAACCTTGGGCACAGACGGGGTGTCGTCGAATAATTCTTTGTCTATGATGAGCGAAATGAAACTGGCGGCGCTGTCGGCGAAAAACCAAGCCGATTCCGTTACGGCCGGCAAAGTGGATGATATTTTCGCCTTGGCTACGCGCAACGGATTTAACGCGTTTGGCTTGCCCGCCGGACAAATCAAAGAAGGTGCCTTGGCCGACTTTATTTTGGTGGATAGAAACAATGTGTTCCTGCTGCCTGACAATAACCGGTTGTCAAATATGATTTATGCGGCGGACAGTTCGTGTATTACGGATGTGTTCTGTGACGGAAAAGCGGTTATGCGCAACAAAGTCATCCCGAATGAGGCCGAGATTATCGCCGACTTCAAACACACCTGTGCTGATTTGTTGAAATAGGATATATTTATCTGTACAAGCTAAACGAAGCTTTGGTAGATGGTGTTTAATAAAAATATCCCAAACAGGGCGGCGACAAAAATGCACGCGAGTGCATACATGATTTGACATTCATATAAAACCGTTGTCCTTTCCGCCAATTCGTAACCCTTGTACTCTTTGGGCGTTTTGTAATAAGGGCTTATTTTACGCAGAACAAAATAAATTAACGGCGGCACAACGGAAGATATAAAGGCGACAGGTATTTTTTGAAAAGTAGAAAATTCGGGCCATCGAGAAAACACAAAGACAAACATGCCGGGCCACAAAGCCACACATAACAAGCCTATCACAAGGGCTTTTCTGTACAGTTGCACAATTTCCTGAAATCTTTTTTCTGACTCAACCGGTGGCATTTTGACGACCATAAAGGGTCTAAACTCGT
>JAGDDD010000010.1 GCA_017958225.1 Alphaproteobacteria bacterium | reverse complement strand
GTTGAGCCGCCAAAGTTGCTTTGATTTCATCCACAGATTTTTTCAAGTCGCGCACTTGAGATGTTGTTGTGGAGATGTTTGCAAGAAGTATACCACCAATCAAACCGACCGTGGCGCTGACGCCTATGGCGTTCTTTCTGATACAACTTTGAATCTCTGCGCTGACGCCTATGGCGTTCTTTCTGATACAACTTTGAATCTCTTTAATGTTATTTTCAGTCATTGTTTCTCTCCTTGATTATTATTTTGTCTGTTGTTTGGCGTCTTTGGCAGCCTGTGCGACAGCATTAGTTGTTGAACCGTGATGGCTGACTTTTGTAAGCGCGTTGGTCATCGATGTATCGCGGCCTTTCTGCATCTCAATCAATCGATCAATAGATTTTTGTATGCTTTTTTGGTTGCTCTGGATCTGACAACTATGTACAGACAGCGCCAACAGTAGCGTTATAAAAGTTAACCCTGTATTCAAGGCTATCTGTAGTAATTTTTCATCTTGAGTTTTCTCGTCCCAAAGTTTGAACATTTTTCTCTCCTTTTGTTTCCTTTTTTTTCTTTCTTTTGCAAGAAATTAGGCCGATTATAGCACAATTTTATACGTCTGTCAAGTATTTTGTATAATTTTTTTAACAAGGCGGTTTTATTACGGATGAGAATATGAAAAAAGCCTCCAAAAACTTGGAGGCTTGATAAGTGGTAGCGAAGGGGGGACTCGAACCCTCGACACGCGGATTATGATTCCGCTGCTCTAGCCAGCTGAGCTACTTCGCCAAAAGCAATCTATTTATAACGGATTTTTCCGCACTCGTCAATATTTTTTTTAACCGATATAATTTTTTCTTGATTTTTGAATATCAAATCGGTTAGTAATAAAAAAGGAGGTATGCCTATGGAAGATATTTTGTTCAATGGTCCGGCGGGACGTTTAGAAGGTTGCTATCATCAAGCCGAACAGGCCGGCGCACCTATCGCACTTGTGCTACATCCTAATCCGCAATTGGGCGGGCATATGAACAACAAAGTGGTCTATGCCATCTTCCAAGCCTTTGTCAAAATGGGCTTTTCCGTTTTGCGCTTTAATTTCAGAGGGATAGGCAAGTCCGAGGGCGTTTATACAGGTGATATTGCCAACGAGATTGCGGATACTTTGGCAGCACTAGATTGGGTTAAAAAGATGAATCCGGAAGCGGCGCAATGTTGGATGTCAGGACATTCTTTTGGCGCGGTTGTCGGCGCGCATGTCATGATGCGTCGTCCGGATATTACCGGATTCGTTTTTGTCGCTCCGCCCGCTAATGTGTGTGATTTTTCCTTTATGAATCCTTGCCCGGCGTCCGGGTTGATTGTTCAAGGGGCTTTGGATACAGTGGTGTTGGAAAACTCGGTTGCTATGTTGGCAGAACGCTTGAATATGACACGTCGCGTGCAGGTAGATTATGTGGTCTTGCCTAAGGCGGATCATATTTATACAAACTGCTTAAAAGAGTTGTTTTCTGCGATCATTACGCATGTGCCAGAGCTGATTCGCCTACGGGGGAAACCCATGACGAAAAAACACAAATCGTCAGTGGCAAAATAATTTTTATTTTCTTTGAATATCAGGGGGATACGCTTTTATGAGGAAGGCGACCAAAAGAATCTTGACCCTATTAACTAAATATATACATTTTTTTTGCTACTGTCTCTGACAGGATCAACTACATACGGAGAGGATATCATGACCGAAGCAGAACTCACTGAATTTAAAGAAAAATTAGATGAAAATATCAAAAAGGCAAGTGATCCGAGAAATCAGTATGTAGAAATATATCGGAAGAAACTGGAAGAAACCCTCAAACTTTTAAAGAAATCTCAAGTCGAAAACATTGAATTGCGTGAGAAATTGTCCGAAGTTCAAATGTTGGTCGATGGCCCGATCGTGACACCGAAATGGGCGTTGCCGGCCAGAGGTTGTAAGCAAGAATCGCACAATATTCCCGTTTTGTTGGTGTCCGACCTGCACTATGGTGAAAATGTGAATCCGGAAGAAATGCCCGACGGTAACTGCTATTCGCCTAAGGTTGCGTCACTCAGATGGGACAAGTTGATTGAAAACACCATTTTAAAGACGCGTACGAAAGGTAAGCGTCCGCAGGGAATCGTTGTGTGCTTCCTGGGAGATGATATTTCCGGCGATATTCACGACGAATTGCGCGAAACGAACTTTAAAACGCCGATCGACTCCTGCATGGATGTGGTGGAGATGAAAACAAAGATGTTGAAGTCCTTTGAGGCCGAATACAGCAAAGTTTGGACCGTTTCCGTTATGGGTAACCATGGTCGCACTACCAAAAAACCGCGTTCCAAGAGCAATAATGAACTCAACTACGATTCGCTGATTGCCGGTATGTTGGAAAAGCAATTCAAAAATAAAAGAAACTTCGCGTTTTCCACACCTAAATCGGGCGAAGCGTTCTGTGAAATCAACGGACATAACTTCTTGGCCCTGCATGGCGACAGAATCGGTAGTCGTGGTGGTCAAGGCTTTATCGGTCCTTCCGCTACGATTGCACGCGGCCAACACAAGACATTGAGTGCCTATTCCAAAATTGACAAGGAAATCGAGTGGATGTTGATTGGCCATTTCCATGTGCCGATGATGTTGGAACATGTGATTGCTAACGGAACATTGGTGGGCTATTCACAATATGCCAAAGATTTGAAGTTGGAGCCGGCTTATCCGTCACAAACGCTGTTCTATGTGGATGAGACTTATGGTATGACCGATTATTCCAGAATCTATGTGTCTGATTCTGAACAATTGAAAAAAGAGCAGCAGTTGTATCGCATCCATCCTGTCACGATCAGCATGCATGTGAATAAGCCCTTTATCGTCAAAGTGGCGAAAGATAAACAAAAGAAACGTTAATCTTGTTTCAGGTGGGGAAGGGTTCTTTCCAACCAATGAATATCATATTGCCCATCGATAAACTCGCGGTGGGCAATAATTTTTTGGTGGAGAGGAATCGTCGTCTCGATACCTTCAATTACGAACTCGTCCAAAGCGCGATGCAGGCGCATCAGCATAGAGTTGCGTGTCCGGCCGGTAACAATCAGTTTTGCAATCAGACTGTCATAATAGGGCGGAATCTTATAGCCTGAATATAAGGCGCTATCCACACGCACGGACAGACCGCCCGGCACATGCCAACAGCCCACTTTTCCGGCAGAAGGCATAAAAGTTTCCGGATTTTCCGCATTGATTCGGCACTCAATGGCGTGTCCGGTAAAGCGAATATCGCGTTGGCGATAACCCAAGCGCTCGCCGGCCGCTAAACGAATCTGTTCGCGCACCAGGTCTATGCCGCATACGGCTTCCGTTACGGGATGTTCCACTTGTAAGCGTGTATTCATCTCTAAAAAGTAAAAGCGTCCGTCTTCAAACAAAAACTCCACAGTGCCCAAGTTCGTGTAGTGAATCCTTTCCATGGCAGTGCGCACTTTTTCCAACAACTCTTTGCGTTGCGATTGGTTGAGCGCGGGCGAGGGCGTTTCCTCAATCACTTTTTGATGATTCCTTTGCAACGAGCAATCGCGATCGCCCAGGCAAACGACTTCCCCGTATTTGTCCGCTAAAACCTGCACTTCAATGTGGCGGGGGAACTGTAAATACTTTTCCAAATAAAGTTGATCGTTGCCAAAGGAGACGCGGGCTTCTTCTTGTGCCAGGTGAAAAGCCTCAGCCAGTTGGTCCGGGCTATAGACAACGCGCATACCTTTTCCGCCACCACCGGCTGTGGCCTTAAACACAACGGGGTAGCCCATATGGTCGGCGTATTGCTTGGCTTCTTCTAATGAGGCAATAGCACCATCTGTGCCGGGAACGACGGGCAGGCCGGCTTCAATCGCCGCACGTTTGGCGCTAATCTTGTCGCCCATCATACGAATCATATCGGGGGTAGGGCCTATGAAAGTTAGCCCATGCGTTTGCACCATCTCAGCAAAGTCAGCATTTTCTGATAAAAAACCATAGCCCGGATGAATAGCATCGGCGCCCGTAATCAAAGCAGCACTGATAATAGCGGCTTGATTTAAGTAAGAATCTTTGGCTGGAGCCGGTCCGATACAAACAGCCTCATCCGCCAAGCGAACATGCATAGCATCGGCGTCGGCTGTGGAATGAACCGCAACAGTCTTAATACCCATTTCCTTGCAAGCGCGGTGGATACGCAACGCAATCTCGCCTCTGTTTGCAATCAGGATTTTATCAAACATCTTTATTCCACAATCAGCAAGGGTTCGTTATATTCTACAGGTGTGGCATCTTCAATCAAGATTTGTGTCACTGTGCCGGCGCGGGTCGCTTTGATAGGATTAAATGTCTTCATCGCCTCAATTAGGCATAAAGTTTGACCGACTTTGACTTTGTCGCCGACATGAACAAGCGGTTCGCCGCCGGGCGTCGTAGATAAATAAGCAACGCCAACAATCGGGGCCAGTATGGCTTTATCCAGAGGCAGGGCTGATGAGGGTTGCTCTGTGGCGGTTGTGGCAACGGACGCAACGGGTTGTGTAGCAACGGGCTGTGCCGGCGCATGAGCCGCAACAACTTTAATATGTAAATCATTTTGCTGATATTCCACCTCCTGCAGATGGTGGGTGTTCAGCAACTCGACCAGCTCTTCAACAGCTTGTTTGTTTATGGTTGTCATAGAGACCTCTTGTCCAGTTTCTATATTTTTCAACAGATTACATTTATACATTATTTTGGCTTTTAAGGCAAGGAACGCCATGTCAAGATTTATAACAGTTTGTTACAGAGGGCCGGGCAAAAGAGGTTTGTAAAATAAGACTTGTCTTCATGAAAGGGCTTTGCTACAATGCTGTCCAAAAGGAGAACGGATGTTTCCCGAGTTGATTTTTGAAGACGCCTGTGTCGCGTTTGAAGATAAAAGATATGAAAAGGCCGAAAAAGGCTTTCGCCTTGTGCTGTCACAAGAGCCTTCTCATGCGCCCAGCCTGTATTTTTTAGGGCAAATCGCCATGGAGCGCGGGGCAACGGAAGCGGCTGTCGGGCTGTTTTATGAAGCTTATACTGCCGATTCCAAAAATCAGAACTATATTTACGCGTTGGCTGTATCTTTGCAGGAAACAGGGCGCGCTGACGAAGCCTTATCTTATTACAAGCGTATTGCCGATTTGCCCCAAGTGCAAAATGCGATGGGTGTGATTTATCAGCAACAAGGCCACCTTGTCAAAGCCAAGCATGCTTTCCAAAAGGCTGTTCAAAAAGACCCGCATAATGCCAACGCCTGGACGAATCTGGGGGCGATGTGCCTGGCGGCTTCACAAACTCAAGAGGCGAAAAAGTACTTAAAAAAGGCGATTGCGTGCGATGCGGCGCAGGGCAACGCTCATATCTTGCTTTCGCAACTGTTGTTGGGCGAAGGGCAGGTCGCAGCGGCCAAAAAATGTTGTTTGCAGGGGTTGGACGTCTTGCCCAATTATGCGCCCTTGTGGCAGATGTTGGGGCGTATCTGTCAAAAACAGCAACAGTGGGCTCAAGCGCTAGACGCTATACAAAAAGCCGTCGGGTTGGATCTGTATAATGAAACTTTGTTATATGACAAAGGGGTTGTGTTGGAACAGCTACAGCGAACGGATGAGGCCGAACAGGCCTATCGCGACAGCCT
>JAGDDD010000009.1 GCA_017958225.1 Alphaproteobacteria bacterium | reverse complement strand
CCTATCTGCCGTGGGTGTAGGATACTTGAGAGGAGTTGTCTTTAGTACGAGAGGACCGAGACGAACATACCTCTGGTGTACCGGTTGTTTTGCCAAAAGCATCGCCGGGTAGCTATGTATGGACGGGATAATCGCTGAATGCATCTAAGCGAGAAGCCTCCCTCAAAACAAGGTATCCCAATAGGATCGTGGTAGACCACCACGTTGATAGGTCAGGTGTGGAAGCACAGCGATGTGTGTAGCTAACTGATACTAATAATCTGATTGATCTTAATATCTATGTGTATCTATAATCTTACATACACTTGAAAAAATTGTTCTAGTGATAAATTAAAGACGTAAAAGAAGATAGATGATCCGGTGGTTATAGCTTTTCGGTCCCACCCGATCCCATCCCGAACTCGGACGTGAAACGAAAACGCGCTGATGGTACTTAAGCTTAAGCTTTGGAAGAGTAGGTCGCTGCCGGGTCTTCTATCTTCTTTTATCCTTCTTCTTTATTTTTTCTATGTTCATTTCTCCTCCTTTAATCCCCCTTGCAAAAGGGGGATTTTTTTATGCCTGTTAGCGCATATATCCCGATTGGTTTTAGGATTGACATTGGCAAATTCATAGGCTACACTGCTTTCGTTAGGGTAGTAAAATGAAGAAATTACTTGATGCCTTATTGTCCGGCTGCTTTTTCCTTGGTTGGAGCGCATTTTATATCGTCGAGGCTTACGCCTTGGGGAAAATCCTGATTTCGGGATGCCTGGTGGCGCATAAGCCCAATGAGAGTGTGTTGCTCCACCTGATGGCGCATATTCTGTTCGTTTTGGCATCGTGTTGCTTTGTAAAGAAAACTTATCGCAAGGTATTACATGGGCAAACGCTTGCTCAACTCAAGATTGTGTGTGGCAGTTTTCTCTTTCTTGTGTTCTTCTTTTTACTGCGCCTATTTCTTTTGAATATCTGTGATATACTGCATATGACTTGTCAGCGATGTTTCTGATATAACACACGTTGGACTATGCCACAGAGGAGGCGACTATGACGAAATACACTAAAACAGTAAGGCAAAAAAACACCCCGTCAATCTGGCGGGGTGGTTTTTTATGAAGAGGTTTATTTTTGCTTCTTTTGTTGTTTATAAAGCAGCAAGTTCATTCTGGCACGCTTCGCGTGTTCAATGTCATGAATCTTTTGAAAAAGCTCTCGTTTGTCTTCTTTGCACAAGGGCAATTTACCTTCTTTTGACATCTTTTCCATCTTTTGACGATAACTACGTATGCTTTTTGTGGATTTATCTAAAATCTTTGATTTTTGATCCAAGTCCAAAGAAGTCTTCGTTTTTGCATCCGAGGAAGTCTTCGTTTTTGCATCCGAGGCAGTCTTGGTTTTTGCCCGCGACTTTTCCATTTCCAAAGGCTCCATTTCTTTGGCAAAATAAGTATCCAAATAATGTTTCATGAATGTTTTGGAAAAATCACCGTCATATTTTTTCTTTGTGTCAAATTGAATGCCGGCGAATAAGCATTTTTTGGCGACCATTGTGCCACTTGGGTCCATCAGCCATTCTATCGGCTGGACCTCAACCCAATAAGGTTTTCCGTTCCTTACCTGGTTCCCTGTAGATAGCTTGCTATGGTGGTCTGCAGGACGTCCAAGGACACGGATATACCTTTTGCCATCCATTTCATATTCCGGATAGGCCGTTGCCTTAAACGGTTTACGATACTCCTCAACCGAATCAAATGTGTAATTTTTTCCGGTCGGACGAAGATATCTTGAACCACGTAATCTTTCTAATTTCTCGCCGGTGCGTTCATCGGCGACTGTTTGTGGGTATTCACCATATTCCGCTACGCGGATTCCATCAATCACCCTCGCTTCGCTCGGGCTGATTTTAGATGCCTCCGATGGAGGCAAAGCGGGGCGCGCCGTGATTATACGTCCATCCGTTTTATACAAGAACTTATCGCCCTTATAGAAAACGCAACGCACACTCCCAATCTCACTTGAAGACGCGGACCAAGAGGCACAAGTTAAATCACCCTCAGAAGTACGATGATAATCATCATGGGTCATCAAGCCACCCAATATGACTGTCAAATCCGTTGGCGCAACCTTCATGCCATAAAATTTCATAACTTCCAGGGCATCATCGCCCCATATCTGATCTTCCTTCAAAAATGTAAAGTCCAGCATTTTTTCCTCCTTAAAGTTGTTAGGTTTGCTATGATAAATAGTGTAACAAAAACCAACGTTTTTGTCAAATATATTCTTATTGTATATCTCAAAGGCACAAAAAAAGAGCCGATTTTGTTGATCGGCTCTTGATACTTGAAAAGGTAACTTATGCGCGTTTTTCAACGGAAACATACATACGATCTTCTTTCCCACGCTTGAAGGACACAACGCCATCCGTTGTGGCAAAGATTGTATGATCCACGCCTAAACCGACATTTTCACCGGGGCGATATTTTGTTCCGCGCTGACGCACGATAATGTTGCCGGAGACGACGGGTTGTCCGCCGGCTTTCTTGACGCCCAAACGACGACCTTCTGAGTCGCGTCCGTTTCTTGTGCTACCACCTGCTTTTTTATGTGCCATAGTAAATGCTCCTTATGCTTTGATTTCGTCGATTTGAACAACTGTTTGCGGTTGTTTGTGGCCGTTTTTGCGGCGATAACCCTGACGACGTTTCTTTTTAAAGACAATGACTTTTTCGCCACGTGTTTGTTTCGTAATGGTGCCTTGAACACTGGCGCCCTTGACGGTCGGAGTGCCAACTTTATCGCCGGCCATCAAGACTTCGTCAAAAGTCACTTTGTCGCCGACATTACCTTTTAACAACTCCACCACGATAATGGAATCTTTTTGAACTCTGTATTGTTTTCCGCCTGTTTTAATAACTGCAAACATAGTGTAACCTCTTTTTAATAACTTAAGATAGTCCCTTATATAGCAAAAAAACCGTTGTGTCAATAAAAAACTTTATAAAATTAAGAAAAATGCGTATAATAAGGCCCTATGAGAAACAAAAATCTTTTAGGCGGTGTCCCCGAAGGGTTTATTCCTTTTATGGTTGCGCGCTTGGCTCGTCAGCACGAACGCTTGCTTTTTGTGGCCAGCCATAACGGACAATATGAAACCTTGATGGACATTGTGCCGCGTATTGCGCCGGATGTAAAATTGCTCGGCTTTCCCGCGTGGGATACGGTGCCTTATGACCGCGTATCGCCGCATGCCGAGATTGAAGGGATTCGGATGAAGACCTTGACGGCCTTGGCCTCCGGAGAGGCGGGTTGCGTAGTCACTTCGTTAGATGCTCTGTTACAGCGCGTGCCGCCGGTCAGTTTTTTCAAGAACAGATCCTTGACGCTGAAAACGAATCAAGACTATCCGCAAGATCAGTTATTGGCCTTTTTGGCGCAAAATGGCTATAAATCTACGCCGCAAGTGTTGGAAGTGGGCGAATATGCGGTACGCGGCGGCCTGATGGATATTTTCCCTGCCGGCTATGAAAGTCCTGTGCGCTTAGATTTCTTTGGCGATACCTTGGAGAAAATGACCTATTTTGATGTGGCGACGCAGGTCAGCACGCAGAAGGTGGACAATATCTGTCTGAATGGCGAATCGGCGTTGGTGTTGGATGCGGACACAATTGCCCGTTTTCGCACACGCTATCGCGAATTATTTGCTCAAACGGACAAAGATCCTTTGTATGAAAGCATTTCTGCGGGGCAAAAGCCGGCTGGTATAGAGCATTGGATGCCCCTGTTTTTTGAAAAAATGAATTCGTTGTTCGATTATGTGCCCAAAGATACCTTTGTGGTGTTGCCGGATAACCTGTCAGCTTTGGTTCGTCAAGCCACAGAGCAAATACAATCGCATTATCAAGCCCGCCTGCAAGCGGTGTCAGCCACCAGTGAAGAGGCTGTTTATCATCCGGTGCCGCCCGAATCGTTCTTTTTAGATGACAAAGAACTGAAAAAGGCCACCGCTGATTTTGAGTGTGTAACGCTGTCGCCCTTTGTCAGTGAGCAGGGGGAAGACATGGGCGGTCGTGCTGGAGAGCGCTTTACTGGCGATCGTTGGCCGGCGCTGTTGTCTTTGATGAAAAAGGAAAAGGTAGTTGTGGCGGCGCTGTCGGCGGTCTCGCAAAAACGGTTGATTGATTTATTCAAAGAACGCGGGCTATCTGTGCATAAGGCCACTTCGTTTGATGAGGCTGTCCGCAAAGCGCCTGCTGTTGTGGTGTTGCCGATTGCGGAAGGTGTGCGCACGCCAGATTGGACCTTGGTGGCCGAGGAAGACATTTTGGGCGAAAGACCGCGTCGTATCGGGCGGACAAAGAAGGCGCGCGAAAACTTTATCGAAGATATTTCCACCCTCAACGAAGGCGATTTGGTGGTGCATATTGCCCATGGTGTCGGGCGCTATATGGGCCTGCAAACGATTGAGACGGGCGGTGTTCAGCACGATTTCCTGTGTGTCGTCTATGAAGGCGGAGATAAGTTATTTGTGCCGGTCGAAAACTTGGATGTTTTAACCCGCTATGGTTCGGAAAATACAGCAGTTCGCTTAGACAAGTTGGGCACAGGTGCGTGGGAAGCCCGCAAGGGACGTGTCAAGAAATATCTGTTGGAAATGGCAGAAAAACTGATTGCTGTGGCGGCTCAACGTTTATCTGCGCCGACGGAAAAATTATCGCCACCGGAAGGCCATTATCAAGAGTTTTGCTCGCGGTTTAGTTATGTGGAGACGGATGATCAGCTCAACACGATTACGGATGTTTTAAGCGATTTTCAAAAAGGCCATCCGATGGACCGCCTGGTGTGCGGCGATGTCGGCTTTGGCAAGACGGAGATTGCTTTGCGTGCGGCTTTTGTGGCAGCGCTCAATGGGTTACAAGTGGCGGTTGTTGTGCCTACAACTTTGTTGGCGCAGCAGCATTTCAATACCTTTGCTAAGCGCTTTGAAGGTTTCCCCGTCAAGATTAGGCAACTTTCCCGCTTGGTGAGCAGCAAAGAGCGGCAAGAGACCCTCAAAGGCTTGGCCGATGGCACGGTGGATATTGTGGTCGGCACGCATGCTTTGTTGGCTAAGAGCGTTTCTTTCCACCATTTGGGTTTGCTTGTTATCGATGAGGAGCAGCATTTCGGGGTGGCGCACAAGGAGCGTTTGAAAGAGTTAAAGAACAATGTGCATGTGCTGACTATGACAGCGACGCCGATTCCTCGCACTTTGCAGATGTCCTTGACGGGCGTGCGCGATTTGAGTGTGATTGCGACACCGCCGATTGACCGATTGGCGGTCAGCACCTTTGTATTGCCTTTTGACTCGCTGATTATTCGGGATGCCCTGTTGCGCGAAAAGCGCAGGAAAGGGCAGGTGTTCTACGTTTGTCCGCGTATCAGCGATTTGCCTTTTGTGGCCGAACGTTTGCGCGTTTTAGTGCCGGAGGTCAAGATAACCGTGGCGAACGGGCAGATGCCGCCGGCGCAATTGGAAAAGATTATGACAGACTTTGTGCATCACAAGTATGATGTTCTGTTGGCGACCTCTATTATTGAATCCGGCTTGGATATTCCTAGTGTGAATACAATTGTCGTTCATCATGCGGACCATTTCGGCTTGGCGGAGTTGTATCAGTTGCGCGGGCGTGTCGGGCGATCTAAATTAAAGGCCTATGCCTATTTAACTACCGAGCCGAACAAGGCCTTGACACCGGCCGCACAAAAGCGTTTGACCATTATGCAGAGTTTAGACAGCCTGGGTGCCGGCTTTACCTTGGCCAGCCAGGATTTGGACATGCGCGGTGCCGGTAACCTTTTAGGACGTGAGCAATCGGGCCATATTAAAGAGGTCGGCACCGAGTTATATCAAAAGATGTTGGAAGAGGCGGTGGCGGTGCTACGGACAGGGCAGGAGCAGGTGGCTGCCGATTGGACACCGCAAATCAATTTGGGCGTGTCAGTGCTGATTCCGGAAACGTATGTATCCGATTTGTCCTTGCGTATGCAGTTGTATCATCAGTTAGCCGGCTTGACGCAAGATGCGGATATTGAGCAGATGAAAGAGGATTTGAAAGACAGATTTGGCCCTGTGCCTTTGGAAGTGGCTAACCTGTTGGAAAGTTTGCGTATCAAGGCGTTGTGTCGTCAGGCCTATGTCGAAAGATTAGATGCGGGAGACAAGGGCGTCAGTTTGCGCTTTTATCAAAACACGTTCCCCAATCCGGCCGGTTTGGTAACCTTTATACAAAATCAAATGGGCCTGGCGCAATTACAGCCGGACAAACTGGTGCTGATCAGGACTTGGCCGACGCCGGAAGACAGGCTGTTCGGTGTTCAAAGAATATTGCGTATTTTGGCCAATCTGGCCTCTTTATAAAAATATCTTGACAGGGGTTTAATAAATCATTAAACTATTGTAACGTTACAAAAAGGCGAAATATATGAATTTGATGGACAAAGTCATTGATGTTTTGTGTTTCTCATATGTTCGGAATCGGCATATGCGGCGTCTGTGCGTGCGCTCAGGGCTGGGCTTGTCCTTGACTTTCGTGATGATTATGATGCTTTTAACCTCTCCGGAATATTTCGTGGATAATGCAGGAGAGTTAGTTGTCTACACTTTATTGCTGTTTTATTTGCCGTTTGTGGTGGTGGCTATTCTGTTCTTTTCTTTTAACAGAGCCAAAAACAGCCCGACATGGTATGAATTGAAACGCTTGTATCATCGTTATCGCAAAAAGAAACGTATGGAACAAGAGATTTTAGCGTTCTATCAACGCCAGTAATTTATCGTCCGAAGCGCTTTTCTAAATCTTTATAAGCAAACTTGATATAAGTTGGGCGTCCGTGTATGCATTGGCCGGATGTATCGCATTCTTCCATAGCACGCAACAGGGCGTTCATTTCGTCAATAGTGAGCGTTCTTCCGGCACGAACCGAGCCATGGCACGCCATCGTTGCACAAATCTTGCGTATTTTTTCATCCAACGACAGCGCTTGCCCGAAGGTTTTCATGGTATCCACAACATCTTGCACCAGTTTGGTTACATCTGTGCCGGATAACAGCGCCGGCACTTCACGCACGACAACCGCATCCGTTCCAAATGATTCGACAACCAAGCCCATTTGTGCCATATTTTCTTGCGCTTGTAGGAGCAAGTTGGCGTCTTCGGCAGGCAGATCAATGACCGCCGGCGTTAGCAAAATCTGCGTTTGAGGGGCTTGTTGCCATTGGCGGAAAATCTTTTCGTAAGTCAAACGTTCATGCGCCGCATGCTGGTCTATGATTAAAATACCGTCTTGGGCTTGCGAAATAATATAAGTATTTAAGATTTGCGCCTTGGCAAAGCCCAACGGTGGAAAGTTTTCCTCTGGCATGGCCTGTGGCTCTGCGGCAGGTTCTTGCGCTTTGACGGCAAAAGTATTGGCGACATCCGCAAAAAAAGCCGGTGTGGCTGTATAGGTATGATGTTGAGGCCGTTTGGCCGGTGTAAAGGGCAACGAGGTAACTTCCTCTGTATGCGCTAAAGCGCCCAGTCCGATGGTTGTGGAAGTCCTATGTCCTTCCTGTAACAGTGCATGTTTAATGGCGCCGATAATAAAGCCACGGACAGAGGCCTGATCTTTGAAACGCACCTCTCTTTTGGCCGGATGGACATTGACATCTATATCTTGCGCCGGCACTGTCAAAAACAGCAAAACGACGGGATAACCTTCATGTCCGATAAGGCCTTGATAAGCACCTTTGATACAGCCGGTTACCATTTTATCTTTAATACAGCGATTATTGACAAACAACAGTTGTTCCTGGCTTGTCGCGTGTAAATAGGTGGGTAGGCCGGCAAAACCGGTCAGGTGCATTTGCTCATAGTCAGCGTCGATGGGGATGACATTTTCTTTGAAATGCCGGCCCAAGACAGCATCGGCGCGATCCAGCAGTGACTCGGTGGCCTGATAATGCAAAATCTCTTTCTTTTCGTCAGATAAGGTAAAGGTAACATGGGGATTGGCCAAAGCAATTTGCTTTAATGTGTCCTTGATGGCGCCCATTTCCGATAAATCTGTTTTCAAAAACTTTAAGCGTGCCGGCGTAGCAAAGAACAGGTCACGCACTTGTATCCATGTGCCCACAGGCGCGGCCGCCGGCTCTATGTCACTTTTATGTCCGCCTTCAACGGTCAATTTCCAGGCTTGTTTGTCGGTGGCGGTGCGGGAAAGGATGGTTAAACGTGCCACAGAGGCAATTGAGGGCAGGGCTTCCCCCCTAAACCCAAAGAAATGAATATCAAACAGGTTATCCGTCGGCAATTTGGATGTGGCGTGTCTTTCCACCGTCAAAGGCAGATCTTGCGCGCTGATACCTACGCCGTTGTCTTTGACCGACAAGAAAGATTTACCGCCGTTTTCCACAACAATATCTATACGCGTTGCCTGCGCAACCAAAGAGTTTTCCACCAGTTCTTTTAAGACGGAAGATGGGCGCTCGATAACCTCGCCGGCAGCGATTTGGTTGATAAGATTTTCCGGCAGTAAGCGAATTGTCATCTCAATTGAGCCTTTACAAAGTCAATTTGTCCTTGCGTGGATGCATCATGCTTGGCCGGCGTTGTTCCCGCTTGCAGTTCGGGCAAAATCTTTTTCGCCAGTTGTTTGCCCAGTTCTACGCCCCATTGGTCAAAACTGTCAATATTCAGCATAGCCCCCACCACAAACACTTTATGCTCATAAAGTGCCATCAGGCGGCCCAAGGCCTTGGGGGTCAATTGTTCAATCAGAATACTGTTGCTGGGATGGTTGCCCTTAAAGCAGCGGAAGGGGATTTCATCTTCCGGCACTTGTTCTTGGCGTAATTCTTCAGCGGTTTTCCCGCGCATCAGCGCTTCCGATTGAGCCAAAGCATTCGCCAACAAAGGCAATTGATGTTCCGGATCGGCTTCAATGCGGTTGATTGGCACAATAAAATCACAAGGAATCAGATGTGTTCCCTGATGTAACAGTTGATAGAAAGAGTGTTGTCCGTTGGTGCCTGTCTCTCCAAATACAACAACGCCGGTCGGATAAGTGACATCCTGCCTTTGTGCATCTACGTCTTTTCCATTGCTTTCCATTTCTATTTGCTGTAAGTAGGCCGGCAAGTATTTTAAGCCCTCGTCATAGGGGAGAACAGCCGCACTTTCCGCCTTGTAAAACAGGCTATACCACAGGCTGAGCAAACCCAAAATAACCGGCGCATTTTTTTCAAAAGGCTCGCGGTAAAAATGGCGATCCATTTCGCAGGCACCTTCCAAAAACTGGATGAAATTATCGTAACCGATGGCAATCATTAAAGATAAGCCCACGGCGCCCCACACGGAAAAGCGGCCACCGACAAAGTCCCAGAAGGCAAAACTGTTACGTTCGTCGATGCCAAATTCGCGCACCGCTTCTATGTTGGTCGACATGGCCACAAAATGGTTTTTGACTGCATCTTCGCCCAAAGCGTCTGTCAGCCATTTGCGTGCTGACCGCGCATTTATCATGGTTTCTTGCGTCGTAAATGTTTTGGATGCAATTAAAAATAAGGTATTATCCGGCTGGCAGGTTTCCAAAACACGCTCTAAATCACGTTTATCGACATTGGAAACAAAATGGAAAGTCAGCGAAGAAGGTTGATAATCGCGCAGGGCTTCCACCGCCATTTTAGGCCCTAAATCCGAGCCACCGATGCCAATATTGACAACATTTTGAATAGCATGGCCGGTATAACCTTTCCACATGCCAGAACGCACCAAATCGGAAAAGATTTTCATCTTCTCCAATACCTCGTTGATTTCGGGCATAATGTTCTTGCCATCCACTATAATCGGCGTTTCTGTGCGATTGCGCAGGGCGGTATGTAAAACCGCTCTGTGTTGAGAAAAGTTGATTTTTTGCCCTTGGAACAAGGCTTCTCGTTTGTCGGCAAGCCGCGCTTCCTGCGCCCATTGACATAACAGTTGTAATGTCTCATCCGTTATCAGATTTTTGGAAAAATCTAACAACATATCTTCCAAAAGCAACGACATTTTTTGAAAGCGTTGCGGATCTTTTTCAAACAACTGCCGCAGGGACATTTGCTTGTTTTGTTCAAAATGTTTTGTCAGGGCTTGATAAGCCGGCAAGCGCAGATTTTCGGACATGCTCTATTCCTGTTTTGTTGCAGAAGTGGTATCGGTAACGGGTGGTCTTAATTCGTATTCAGGCGGCAAAGTCAAAGGCCTGTTTTGAATAACCAACGATTCATCCGGTGCCTGATAAATGGCTTTTTTCGCAGAAGAACAGGCCAACAAGCCTATACACAGTAAAAGACAGATGATTTTTTTCATGATTTCTTCCTTTTCATTAGTGAAAATAATATAAGAGCTACACCTATACATACGGCCGTATCGGCAATGTTGAAAGCCGGCCAATGGTAGTGTTTCCAGTGAAAATCTAAAAAGTCAATCACCGCACCTAAGCGAATACGATCAATGATATTGCCGACAGAACCGCCAATGACAATCAATAACGCGATGCGTGTGAGCAGGTCTTTTTCTTTGAGTTGCCAATAAAACAATAAAGCAGTAATGCCTGCGGTCAGTGTGATTAAAATCCACGCGTAGGGCAGATTATTGAATAAAGAAAAGCTAACGCCGGTATTATGGACTAACGACAAGGTAAAGAAGGGGGTGATTTCTTGGGCTTTATGTAGCAAAAATTCGTGCGTTGCCCAAACTTTCGTTGTTTGATCCAATAAAATAATGAAGGGAATAATCCAGTATAACATCGTCTTTTAACTCTTTCTTTTCCTTTATAACTAATATCCGGCGTGAAGTAAAGAAAAAAGATGTTGATTTTTTGAAAGAAAATGTATAGCGTAAATAAAAAAGAAAGGAATTGTTCAATGAATATATTTGCACAGCTGAAAATTGATATTCAGGAAGCTATTAAAAACCTACATAAACAGGGGAAAATTACCTCTGTTCCCGATTTCGCACGATTGACAACTGAGCCGCCCAAAGAAAGCGCTTTTGGCGATGTAGCCACTAATGCCGCTTTGGTTTTGTCCGGACAAGTTGGCTTGAAACCGCGTGATTTTGCGACAATGCTGTGTGAAGAATTGGGCAAAAACGATAAAATCAAGCGTGTAGAAATTGCCGGTCCGGGCTTTATCAATATGTTTTTGTCCTCGTCCTATCTGATGCAACAGGTGCAAGAGATTTTGAAAGAGCAGGAAGATTACGGTAATTCGCAGATGGGGCAGGGCGAGAAAGTCAATGTCGAGTTTGTGTCCGTCAATCCGACCGGACCTATGCATGTCGGCCATGTGCGTGGCGCTGTTTTTGGCGATGCCTTGGCGTCTTTGCTGCAAAAGGTCGGTTATGATGTTACGCGTGAATACTATGTCAATGACTTGGGTGCACAAATGGACAAGTTGGCGCGCTCGACGTATTTGCGTTATCGGGAAGCGTGTGGAGAAGATATTGGCGAGATTCCCGAGGGGTGCTATCCGGGTGAATATGTGAAGGATATCGCTAAAAGTATTTTATCAAAAGAAGGCGATAAATATCTGAATATTAAAGAAGAAGATTGCCATTTACATTTCAGGGATGTGGCGCGCGAACACATTATGAATTGGATCAAAAAGGACCTGGAAGACGCCGGAATCCACTTTGATGTTTTCACGTCCGAAAAGGCGATTGCCGAGTCTGGCGGAGTTGAAGCAGCACTTAAAGTATTGGATGATAGAGGACTGATTTATAAAGGTTTTTTGGAAAAACCAAAAAGTGCAAAAGCGCCGGAAGATTGGTCGCCAGCCGAGATGACAATTTTCAAATCAACCGCCTTTGGGGATGAGACGGATCGTCCTGTCAAGCGTGCTGACGGCACTTACACTTACTTTATGCCGGATATCGCTTATCAGTATGACAAGTTTTCCCGCGGTTTCCAAAAGTTGATTATGGTGTTGGGTGCGGATCATGCGGGCTATGTTTTGCGCCTGCAATCTGCAGTGAAGGCAGTAACGGACGGGCAGGCTGATTTACAATGCAAATTGGTGCAAATGGTCAGTTTCTCAGAAAACGGACAGCCCTATAAGATGTCAAAGCGTGCAGGCAGTTTTGTGCTGTTTTCGGATTTGCTCAACCAGTTGGGCAAAGATTTGGTGCGCTTTTTCATGCTGACCCGTAAAAACGATACGCAACTTGATTTTGATTTCGTCAAAGTGAAAGAGCAATCTAAAGACAACTTGGTATTTTATGTGCAATACGCACATGCCCGTGCTTTCTCGGTATTTAGACATGCACAAGACATGTTTGGTAAGGATGTTCTGGACCGTTTGTCACAGGCTGATTTGTCTTTATTGACGGATGAAACAGAATTACAACTGGCGCGCACTTTAGCGACTTATCCGCGTCAGGTGGAGCAGGCGGCGGCTTTGGGCGAACCTCACCGCATTGCCTATTATTTATACGATGTCGCATCCACTTTCCACGCTTTGTGGAACAAGGGACGTGAAAATGTTCAAATGCGCTTTTTGGATGAGCAAAACGAAGATTTGTCCTTGGCACGTTTGGCGTTAGTTCGGGCTATGACGTTTGTTGTGGCTTCCGGTTTAAAGATTTTTGGTGTTCAACCCGTAGAGGAGATGTAATATGGACGTGCAAGATAAGCAAGATAATCAACCACAGGAAGAAGAATCCTTTGAAAATATCGAAAAGGAATATACTTTTCGCATAGATGGACATGATCATGATGCGGCCGAGGAAGAGGCTTTAGAGAAAAGCATGTCTTCCATTCGTTGGCACGCCATCGGTATTGGCCTGTTGATTGGTATTTTGGTGGCCGTTTTTGTAACAGTGTTTATTTTGACTTTCTCGGATGATCCGAAAGATCCGACGGTGTTAGTATCTTCGCTGGGTGAGGTCAAAAAGCGGCCGGCTGCCGTGGGTGGGATGAATATTCCCGATCAAGATAAATTGGTCTATCAAAGGATGCGCTCGTCCGACTTGAATACAGCGGTTGTGCAGGTTGTGTCTGATGACGATCAACCTCTGCCGCCGCCGGTGATTCCGATGGAAGAAGATGAAATTACCGAAATAGAAGAATCGGTTTTTGAGCCGCAAGTGGTGCCTGAAGAAGAAGTGGAAGAGTCTGCGCCTGTCAAGGTCGCGACCAAAGCTGCTGCGCCTAAAGCCGAAAAAAAGGCAGTTAAATCGGCCGCAAAAAAAACAACAACCGAAGTCAAGAAATCGACAACACCGAAATGGCACGCACAATTGGCGTCTATGTCGTCCAAAGCCGATGCCGAAAAGGCGTGGAGCCCCTTGGTGAAAAAACACTCGGTTGTGTTGTCGGGTGTGTCTCACAAGATTGTAAAAGCGACAACAGCCGCCAACAAGACCGTGTATCGCTTGGTGGCCGGTGAGTTTGCTTCCAAGAAACAAGCCCAGGACTTTTGCGCTAAATTAAAAGCGCGCGGGCAAGATTGTGTGCCTGTTCAATAAGGAATATACCTGATGAGTATGTTGTGGCTTTTCCCATTACTGATATCTGTCGTGTTTCATGAATATGCGCACGGATGGGTGGCCTATAAATTGGGAGATACCACAGCGAAAAGGGCGGGTCGCCTGACTTTAAATCCGATTCCTCATATTGATCCCATTGGCACGGTTTTGCTGCCTTTGCTTTTGTGGATATCGCATTCGCCGGTGATTTTTGCCAGTGCTAAACCGGTGCCCGTCAATTTTGCAGCTTTGCATAACCCTAAAAGAGATATGGGGTTGGTTGCTTTGGCCGGGCCGGCCATGAATATGCTGTTGGGGATTGTATTTGCGTGGGTGGCTATCGGATGCGCGCATTTGCCGGAAAGTTTTTTAGCTACGGGCATCGGGCAGTATCTGATACAAAGTTGCGTTGCCGGCTATCATTTGTCTTTGGCCTTGGCTGCATTTAATATGTTGCCTATTTTACCATTGGATGGCGGGCGCGTTGTTTGTTCGCTGTTGCCTGATTCTTGGGCGCGCGAATACATACAGACAGAACGCTATGGCATATGGGTTGTTCTTTTTGCCTTGCTTTTTTTGCCTCAAATCATATATGCTTATATGAATTGGTTTATAGGCGGGTTGCAGGCGATAGCGTCCGTCTTTCTTTTGCCGGGGTTGTTTTAATTAAGTAGGAGAGGTTGATATGACAATTTGGATTTTGACAGTATGTGCGGTTGTGTTTTGCTTTTTCCAGCTTTATCGCGTGAAACGTTGGCGCGATAGCCTGCATCACAGGGATGCTTTGTCCTCTGTTCAGGCGGTAGCGGTCCATAAGGACAAGCCGGCGCGCAAGAAGGCGTCTAAAAAGGCGACCAAGAAGACAACGACAAAGGCGAAACGCGCCACAAAACGCCGCTCAAAACGCAAGACTGCATAAAACGCTTGCATTTTTTTTCGATTGGGATTATATATCGAACAATATTCTTTTAACTTAGTAGGGACAAAGACACGTTCGTTGTCTTGTCCTGTTTTTTTGGTAAGGAACAGATTATGGAAGAAAAGATACCTATGACGCGCAAGGGCTATGATGCCTTACAGCAAGAGCTGACGAAATTGAAGTTTGAAGACCGCCATGCCATTATTGCGGCCATAGAGGAAGCGCGTGCGCATGGAGATTTGTCCGAAAATGCGGAATATCACGCTGCGCGCGAACGCCAGAGTTTTACAGAGGGACGCATCCAAGAGTTGGAGTATGCCATCGGGCGTGCTCAAATCATCGATGTGGAAAAGTTGTCCGGTAACAAAGTTGTCTTCGGTGCGACAGTGACTGTTCGTGACGATGACACAGATCAGCAACAAACTTACCAGATTGTCGGCCAGTATGAAGCGAATCTGGAAAAGGGCTTGATTTCCTTTCAATCGCCGGTGGCGCGTGCTTTAATCGGTAAGGAAGTCGGCGACTTTGTGGAGTTGCGGACGCCGGGCGGAACAAAAACCTACGAGATTATGACCGTTCGCTTTCAATAAGCGGGAGTCATAAGGGGAGAAAAATGACTTATCAAATCGTTATTATGGGCGCGGGGCCTGCCGGCTATACCGCTGCCTTGTATGCTGCGCGTGCGGCCCTGTCGCCTGTGGTGGTAACAGGGGCTTTGCCGGGTGGGCAATTGGTCTATACACAACATATTCAGAACTTTCCGGGCTTTATAGAAAAATCGGGGCCGGATCTGGTGGATGCTTTCCGGCGTCAGGTGGAAGATCTGAACGTGCCGATGATTTTTGAAAGCGTAACGCAGGTTGATTTATCAAAGCGACCTTTTACGCTGACGCTGTCAAGCAATGAGACCTTGCAAACGGAAAGTGTGATTATAGCCACGGGCTCTTCGCCCAAAACATTGGGTGTGGATGGCGAGGCCAGGCTGACCGGTCGCGGTGTGTCCGTCTGTGCTACCTGCGATGGTTTCTTTTACAAGGGGCGTCGGGTCTGTATCATTGGCGGTGGCAATTCGGCTTTGTATGAGGCTTTGTTTTTAACGCGAGTCGCCAGCCAGGTCTTTTTGATTTATCCAGCCGACGAACTGAAAGGCGAGGAAGCCTTGTTAGAGCAGGTCAAACAACTGCCGAATCTGGTATTGATGCCTAAAAGTCAGGTGTTAGCCTTTGAGGGAGAGAACAAATTGTCGGCGGTGCGAATCCTGCGCGACGGGGTTCAAGAGTCGTTGGCGGTGGATGGCGCCTTTGTGGCTATCGGCCAAAAGCCAAACACAGCCTTGTTTTCCGGTCAATTAGACATGGACGAGCAGGGGTATTTGGTCGTGGATAAAGATACACAGGCGTGTTCCGTTCCCGGGGTGTTTGCCTGCGGGGATGTCCAAAATGTCCTCTATCGCCAGGCAATCATTGCCTGTGGCAGTGGTGCAATAGCGGCTTTATCGGCCCAAGCTTTCCTTAAAAAGTAAATAAGTTCTTAACAGAATCGCACAAAAGGTAAACAACCCCTTAACAGAATCATTTTTTTTGTTGCGCGGGTGTTTTTTGCTGTCATAATCGTAACCAAGAACGTTCTTATAGAGGGGTATTATATGCGCAAAAATATCTTGAAATGTTGCTTGTGGGCTGGTTTGGCCCTGTGGGCATGGGCGATTCCTATGTCCGCCCAAGCCGACGACAATCCGATTGTGGTGACAAATGAGTGGAAGACCCCAGAATACCTTGCGAATCAGTATATCAACAACATGGTTGTGGCAACAGCACCCTTTTCCGGTGATAAGACGGCGTCCGGCAGTACGATTTATAACTATACGGAGTTATACGGATCCAACACATTGAAAGGTTCCAGCACAGAACTTGAAGGTGGTGTCTTTTCCCTATATGGTAATGTTTCCGGCAGCGGCGAAATTAAGGATCTGACCATCAATAACTATGGACGTATGGCGCGAATCGATTTAAGCAAAGCAACGGGCACTATTTTTTATAATAAGAAGTCTGACAACGGCTATGAGGAGGTTTTTAATCCGTTTGCCTATACTTCGTCAACGGATAAACCCAGTGGTTATATAACGTTAAACATCAAGAATGGCTCAACCGTTACTACAGATTCTATTGGTGTCAGTGCCAGTGGGAGTGTGACTGAACGCCGAGGAGAAGTGTGGGGCACTGTTCGGTTGGGGGATAAATCTCAATTATTTAATATGAACAGTATTCGTCGTATTGCCGGTTATACCATAGCTGGGGATTCGACGACGACTGAGAGAATACAAGAACACTATCTGGTGAATGATCCGGAAATCGACGATGTGTTGTCGATGGGCGATTCTTCCTGGTTGTTTAATGGTTTAGAGCCGAATGCGGAAGGGTCCAGCACATGGGGAGATGACAAGTATAACCTGAATACCAAGGCGAGCATTACCGAACAGCTGATTAAAATGGGTAATGATGCCAAGATTTACAATGCCGGTAGGATTGGTAAAACTTGCTCTGGTTCCGGCTGCACAGACTATGTGGAAGTGGCGATTGAGACGGGAACGGGCGGTTATTTGGAAAATGCAGCTACTCCTTATTCTGCGAAAAATGAGACAATCACGCTTCACACGGTTGTTCCTGAAATCAAAGCAACGAGCATCAACATGGGTGCCGGTTCCACCTTGGTCAACGATTGGGGCGGTGAAGTTTATGCATCCGGCGCGACTATCGGCACGGGCGGTGCTTTGACTGGTATTAAAATGGGCTCTGATTCCTATCTTGTGAACGGATATGCCCCGTTGATTGACGAAGATCAGGAAAGGACAGCCTGGAATACGACATATATGTTTGTTCGCGGCAATATTGAAATGGGTGACAATGCTTGGATTTATAACGTATCCAACCGGGATGGTAAATGGGATAGTGCAACAGGCGCATATGTGAGTTCTGCGGTTTTGGGTATTGGACTTGCCACAGAACGTCAAGATTTGCGGGAAGCGAAAATTATTGTTGGTAACGACTCTACTATCATTAATGACGGAGGAACTATCAAATCGCTTTTGTTAAGTAACGAAGGCGGACGTGCCGAAGGTTATTCCGGTGCGGGTAATGCCTCTTCTTATCATACATATCTTTCTGTGGGTGATAACACGAAGATTCGCAACACCAGTTACCATTTCGAAGATGCCGAGGGTGTGCATCGCGTTTTGGGAAGTATTCATTTGGAACGTTTGTGGGGCGCACCTTCCAGTGTTTCATCGACTTGGGCTTCCCATGTGAAGATTTACAATACGGGTTATATTCGTGTCTCCGGTATGCATTTGGGCGATTACACAAAAATCGAGAATGAGGTTTTGACGGAAAATGGTATGTCCTCGCCGGGACGTATTTGGGCGGGTGAAATAACAGATCATTCTGGCAGCATTATCCTGGGGAACAATTCAACGATTACAAATAAAGGTCGTGTTATTACGCACAAATTATATTTTGGTGATTATGGAAAATTGAATATGGTATCTGCCGATGCTGTTGCCTTGGCTGCCCCTCAAGCCTTCAACAACACATCTTATACGGCAACTTTGGTCAGTGACTTGACAGTTGATGGTTTGACTGAGTTGAAAATGGGCAGAAAATCAACCATTTATACGGATAGAACTTTGTATGCTAAAGGTGAATTGGGCGGTGGCTCACTGTTATATTTACAAGCGCCACAAACCGGGGAAGAGACCATTACCAGAACGGATCACTTGTTTGCCGACCCGAACTGGGGTATTCATCAGGGCGGAACGTTCTATGGTTCTTTGAAGCAGGCGGATGACGGTCTGACAGACACGATTTGGATTGATGCGCAATCGGCACCGACATCCTATACACGCTTGGGCGGTTGGGAAAAAGACACCGAATCTGATTTAGCCATCGAGGTAGGCACCATCCAGGTGGATTCAGGTACTTTGGAAATTGCCGGTCCTGTGTCCGGTGATGTTATCTTGAATGGTTCCAATACCGTGTTGCGTATGACTGGTGATGCGTTAGATTTCAAAGGTGCTATCCTAAAATCGGCAAATGTGACCAATACGACTTTGCATGTCAAAGCCGGCAGCAAAGGTTACACACACACCGCAGACTATGCGTTGGATGTTGATACCGTTTATATCAGCGATGGCGGCCTCTTTACCTTGGCCAGCAACGAAAATGTGCATGTGGGTGAATATTTGTTAGGTTCCAACGGAACATTGAAGTTAAAGCGTCTTCCGACCAGTTATGCGGGCGGCGATATCACGCGTTTTGAGTCGGCAACTGAAACCACCTTGCACTTAGATTTGCCGACCAGTTCGACCATATTCTTGGCGCCAGGCAAGATTGACGTGGATAAACTGATTGTTCAAACCGGTATTTTGCGCGTTACGCCGGAACATCAAGACATAGCCAGTGTCGTCAATTTGAAACTGGGACAGAACGGAACTTTGGATGTCGTGGGCGGGGCGGATCTGCGCGTGAATACGATTGCGGGCTATAACGACACATACGGTTCTGTCAATATTGACCATGCGAAACTGACGATTGCCCAATCCGGCACCAATATGAAGAACTTGACCTTGTCTTCCGGTACATTAGTTTATAAGGGCAATGAAGTCAGCTCCAGCGTGTTTAATGTGTTCAATGATGTGGATGTCGGTAAGGGCTCTACCTTTGAAGCCAGAAACAAGGTGCAGATTCGTGCGACGGCTACCCAGCCCAAAGCCTTGACAATTCAAAAGGGCGGCAACTTGGTGGTCCATAACACCACAGGTGAAGATACTTTGAAACTCATTACAGTCAATTTGACATTGAAAACCGGCAGTAATGTGATCATGGAAGCCGGTGACACCATCCAGATGATGAAGGGCGGTGACTATGATGAGGGTACCATTTGGGTTGAAAAAAATGCCCGTATCTTTGTTAAGAAACCGATTCCGGGTAGAGAATATTTGGTTATGTCCACCGGATCCGCAGATCACTGGTTGAATACAGAAGCGGAAATCGAAAGTTATTTGAAAACATCCTTCCTGTATATCAATCCTGTGTTTGATTGGCGTTCCGAAGGTGGTCAGGGTAACCTGTATTTAACAATGTATGGTGTAAATGACTTATACACGGCTTTGTGGCCGGTGGTGACGGATGAAAACGACCGCTCTATGTTGAGGGCGATGGATCAGATTCACAAGAAACTGTCCGCGTCGGAAGATTTCCCGCCTTGGTTGGCGCGCATTTTAGATTCATCGACTGCGGAAGAGGCAGCAGGCTATGTCATCGAAATGGATCCGGATGTCCATACAAACCTGGTCAAGAGCGCACAACAGCTCAACAGAACGATGACTCGTCACTTGTCTTCCTTGTTGCATGAGATTCACACAAAATCGAACTCGAATCCGTATCGGCAGGGTATGTATTACAGAAGCGGTAACTATGGTTATTACAACTATGGCCGCAGCGGTGGGGATACTTACTATCGTTATCGTGGTCGTTATTATCCGTATATGCCGTATGGCAATGAAGCGCCGACCTATTCCGTCCAAAGCGAAAACGGATCTGTGCGTTCGGATAACGGTGCTGTGTGGGTCAAACCGTTTGCTAACCAATATGAGCAAGACGACATTGGCGGTATTGCCGGTTATAAGTTGAAAAATACAGGTATTATGGCCGGTGCGGATGCTGACTTTGACGAATGGACTTGGGGTATTATGGGTATGTATAACCAAGGCAGATACAAGGGCAATGACTCCTTGTTCAAGGCCGATATCGACTCGTATGCCTTCGGCCTGTATGGTTCGTATCAGCCGGATGAACATCACTACTTCGTTGATTTCTATGCGACATATATGAACTCTTCACAGGATACAACGCAGAGATTGAGCGAAGGTAATATCACCGCTGATTATGATACAAAGACCATCAGTGGCGGGTTATCCGTCGGTTATCCGATTGCCTTTGCTAACTACTTTGCTGTCGTGCCGGCTGCCGGCGTCGATTATGCCCGTGTTGATCCGGATGACTTCACAGAAAAGAGTGCGGTTGAGGGTATTGGCACGAAACGCGTCAAGAATAAGACTTTACAGTCTATACAATCGGCGTTGTCGGCGCGCTTGTTAGCGAATTTCCAAGTGAAATCCGTGCAGATTACACCGGAAGTGTTCGGAAAATGGTCGCATGAGTTCAAAGATACAGCCGCCAGATCGTCTGTCACCTTCATTGACTATCCTGAATATGCCTTCAAGATTAAAGGCAAGGATGCCGATAAACAGTTATACACGTTGGGTGGTTCTTTGACCTTGACGGCGGATGACAGTGAGCGTTTGTTCTTCACATATGCCTATGACTTCAATGATACGGTGAAGGGACACACCTTCGAGTTGGGATACTTGCACTCGTTCTAACAAAGGGAGATCATAGTGGGGGCCTTTGCTAAAATTGCTTTATGGAGCGTGTTCTATTTTGGCGTCATTGGCCGCCTGATGCTGACATGGCTGACCGTTTCTCCCTTCCGTTACCCGTATTTCATAGATGCGCGTGCCGCCGGTGGGCCGCAATGGGCATGGCGTAGCCCTTTCCAAGACTGCGTTTTCCTGTGGGATCAATTTGTGTCAGGACCTTGGAAAATCGATTCGTTACCGGATGTCGGGTTGCTTTTGATATTTGTGCTGTATTATCCTGTATGGGCCGGCATCTGTTTGTTATTGTATCATTCCAGTTCGACAAAAGAGACCAACACCTTTGCCACATCACAGGATGCGCCAAAAAATCAATTTTGGGGAGAGGAAAATATGGTCTCGCGGCGTCCTCGGCCTTTGCCACAGGGGATGCATAATGCCTCTATGATGGAGCAAAAAACGGTGCCAGCGGCTGCCACGACCGCGCCTGCGCCGTTTGCGGTGGGACCTGGCGCCTCTGCCGGCAGCGCTGCTGTGGCACCTGAGACGCCGCCGGAAGATGACAAGAAACGTGTGCGGGATGTGTTGCTCCAACTGGCTCAAAAACATGATTTAGCTCTGTATGATAATTTGGCGCTGTCGTCTGATGATCCGGTTGTGCCGTTCAGTTTGGCTTTGGATAACTGCGCCTTTTTGTGCGATGTGGTCGATAATCCCGATGCCGAGTGGATTCCGGATGATGCGTGCGATCCCAATGAGACAGCCTATTGGTTTTCTGCTGTGCAGCAGGTGCCTTCTCCTTTCCAAAAGTTAGCCAAACAGGCTAAAAAACTCAGTCAGGAAGATATTGGCGATTCACCGGTGTATGCGGTGGTTATATTGGCGTCCGGCACGATTGTCGGTGCGGATGCTTTGATTCCTGTCTGGAGAGAAAAGGGCGGTATGGTTGTGCGCTTGGATGAAAGTGTGGCGTGCCCCGATTTGCCTTTGTTGTCTGACTATGTAGAAGAACGATTGGCGGCTTTATCATCAGCAGAGACTTCTTCAGATGAGGAAGAAGCAACATCCGAAGAGGACGATTCTTGGAACGAATCGTCAGAAGAGACGGTCGAGGAAGAACAGCTGTCGGAAGAAGAGACAGTGGCCGAAGAGCCTGGTCCTGAAGAGCCAGTGCGTATCATCGAAGGCGCGGATAACGCAGACGATACAACCTTTTCCGAGACAGAAGAAAGCTGATTTTTAATACTCTTCTATGTGCCTGGGCGACTAAAATAGATAAAATAATGCTTGCGTTTCTGTTTTTCTTTCTGTAGCATGAAGGAAAATAGAGGGGTATATGTCAGCATTAAAGATTTTATTCGTCGCCACAGAAGCCACGCCTT
>JAGDDD010000008.1 GCA_017958225.1 Alphaproteobacteria bacterium | reverse complement strand
GGTTAAGGACAATGTAGCGCATTCCGCGAGTGAAGTCAAGCGGTTTCTTGTATAGCGCAAACGAAAAGAGCCGGTTGATGTGTCCGGCTCTTTCTTGTTGGACTTTGTGACTACTAATCTTTTTTAGGATCTTCCAGCCCATACACATGGACCTTCAAACGTCCGAATATGCCCAGAATACTCATCCATTCGTAATCAGCATACGCGGCCTTTGCCAACGACCCATCTTGCATAGCTTCTTTAAGTGAGGCATCTCCTACAGCAAAACTGAGATAATATAAAGAAACATGTGTCGTGTGGGACATCCCTCTAATATCTGATACTTTTGTTTTATCAAAGTTGATCGTAAGAGGGGCTTTGTATTCCGAATAAAGTATTCCGCTAGATGGCTGAAATGGAGCATCAGGAGGTGTGGCACATCCTTGTAAAAATAGCATCACAAATAAAATTGCGAACGCTTTTTTCATCTAGATTAGTCTCCATATACGTAAACGGTTGTTTTTGTGAAGAAACCAAAGAGTACATTAGTATACTCATAGTCGGTATGCTTGATTGTCTTGATTCCGCCATCTTTTGCGGCAGCTTGAACACTACAATCACCGAAAGCAACCAAACCTAAGATACTTGTCGCAGAACCTGTGCCGACTTTGCGACCCAAGTCTGTATTATTGTTGTATTCCAATTGAAGAGGGGCTTTGTATTCCGTAAACATAATGCCTTGTGAGGGTTGGAACGGAGCTGTTGTACAACCCGCCAAACCAAAAGCAACCAGTGCGATGAGTAATAGTTTTTTCATTATTAATTCTCCTTTGTTAAAAAAAACACAAGGTTATGTTACCAAGCCTAAAAAACGATGTCAACAGATTGTTGATGCCGTGAATTTTTTGCGTGCATTTTTTCCTTGCCAAAAGGGGTGTTTTGTGCTACAAAGAAAGGGTTGTGTGAGCAGCGCCCATTTTCACTTATACATAGGACCTACAATGACCAAGATAATTCATGATGAAGAGCAATTGGATTTTCCTGATGTGATGATTATGCCCAAACCTTCGACGATTGAAAGCCGAGCCGATGCCCAAATCGTTTTGCCCATCAAGTTCAAATGGACCGGGCGCGTAATTGAAGGCAACCCCGCTATTGCGTCGAATATGGACTGCACCGGCACTTTCAAAATGGCCAAAGAATTACAAAAACATCAAATGTTTTGCGCGCTGTCCAAGCATTATGAGGCGGCCGAGGTCATACAATTTTTAAAGACCAACCTGGACGAGTTTGGCACCAACGATTATGTGTTTGTTTCTACCGGCTTGCGTGAGCATGATTTTGATAACTTAAAACAGATTATGAAAACGGGGCTGTGCAAGAATATTCGCCTGGATGCGCCTAACGGGTATATTTCTGGCTTTGTGCAGCATTTGCGTCGCATTCGGCACGCTTTTCCCGACGCGGTGATTATGGCCGGCAATGTGGTGACGCCTGAAAAAACAGCCGAGTTTATCAAAAATGGCGCGGATGTTGCTGTGGTCGGTATCGGCGGTGGCAGCCAATGTAGCACGCGCGCGATGACCGGCATTGGACGCCCTCAATTTTCAACAATATTAGACACAGTGGATGCCGCGCACGCCGAGGAAGGCTTGTTGTGCTCGGATGGTGGTATTACTACGCCGGCCGATTATGCCAAAGCGATTGCTGCCGGCGCTGATTTTGTGATGATGGGCGGTTATTTTGCGGGTTGTAGCGAAGCCGGCGGACAACTGGTGCGCAAGCTGATAGAAACGCCGGAAATGGATTTGACGACCGGCAATCCTGTCTATCAAGTGAAAAAGTACCGCCTGTTTTACGGGATGTCCTCGGAATATGCACAAAAAAAGCATTACAAGGGTATGCAGAAATATCGGGCGTCCGAAGGTGTGGTGTCGCTTGTGCCCTATACGGGGCCTGTGGCGCGCAAACTGCAAGAGTTAGAGGGCGGATTGCGCAGTGCGATGACCTATACCGACAGCCGTACGATTGCCCAGTTCCGCAATAATACCGAGTTTTACAAGGTCAGACATCAGCTCAACCGCAACAGCAAGGCGATTGAACGGGAATAAGCCTGTTTGAGCGTTTATCGTGTGTTTTGTCCGTAACGCTTGATTAAGTCGTGGTATATGATGCGAGTTTTAGTCATAATCTGCCACAGGTGGTCGGCATTATGTTTATCGCTCGTTGTGCATATTTTTACGCCTAATGCAGCTAACCCAGCAGTGGGGTTGGTCGCATCAGCCGTAGCCGCAGCCGCAATGACATTTTGACCATAGCGGAAATATTTACCGGAGTTGCGGGAGTGGACAAGATTGTTTATGATTTGTTGAGCATCTAAACGCTTGGTCTTGAAGTTGGCATTACCAGCTTCTTCAATGGCGGCCTGCAGATCTTTTTGATCTTTGGCTTGTTGTCGTGTGGGGTGGTTGTCCCGAATAAAATATGTGTTGAGCGCAAACAATTTCCACATATTTTCATAATGCTCCCAATTAACGTATGTGTGGTAACTCTTATATCCGGTAGATACGATAGAGGGCAGGGGTGTCCATACGGTTGTTTCTTTTAACTCGCGAGCACGTGGTTTGCGTGGTTTTTCTTTGTGCGGGTTTTCAGGCACACGCGGTTTCTTGCTTTTGGTGCTGTCATAAAAGTCAAAAAAGATTTGTCTGGGGCATTTGTTTGAGTTTTGTGTTGTCATATGCGCCTCCTTTTAAATTGGGCTTATTATACCACAAAATCTCCCCTTTGTCCAGTAAAATCTTAATAGGTGGTTAATAGGGTGCGTGAAGAATACGCAAAGCACGCTGTGGATATAACGTTATATGGCTATGAGCCTTAAGAGGCGTATCCGGTAAAAGCGAACAAGATTTTGAAACAAATCCAACGAACTAAAGGATAGGCTAATAATCCAAGGAAGGATAAAAGTACGGCTCGCTTGATGTGAAAAATCTCTTTCAACAGGATGTATGTTCCGATAACACTCTGGATAACGGTAACAACCATGGCTGGAATGCCGAAAATGACGGACGCCATCAATGTGGCCGACATAATCCACATGAAAAAACAAGACAGGCAGTTCAAAATAACCATAAATAAGCAGGCTACCTTAGCGGAGATGTGCCGAAATGCAAGGACAAGCAAGAGTATATTCGTTACCGCCACAATACCAAAAAGGTATAAAATTGCGATATGTGTAGCGTAGGAGTGTCCTGAACAGCCATCCACACATACAATTCCAAACATTTGGTTTAGCAAAAACAATATCTCGAGAATAACAGGAATACACGCTGTATAAATACAGAAAAATTTTTTCATATTGCCTCCTTTTTTTATGCAACATCAGGTTATGTATATCATGCTTATAATAGGCCGTCAATAAAAATTTCTCTTGACTTTTGAGGTGTTTTGTTAAAAAGTGCTTGCCACACTTTTGTTTTTCGACTACTATACTCCATAAGGCAGGTTGGTGTCTGCCCTGAGGACTGAAAACCTCTTCATAGGTTGCCAAATACACTTGGCGTAAAAACTCCTTCTGGTCTTATGACTGGAAGGAGGCTAATAAGTTTGCTGGTATCCTCCGCGAACAAATATGCCCGCTATTCCTGTGAATAGTTTTCAGCTTCCAGTCGCCTTTCGCACCGAAGGCGATTTTTTTTGAGGGCTTTTATGCTAATCAAACCGGAATTGACACTTAGGATATTTAGTTTGTTTGTTCGTGATAAGCGTATAAAAAACAAGTGTTTCCGCCAACGTTGGAGAAATTATAAAATACGGGTAGCGACGACAGCCCGAATCCAAAAATTAAAATGGGCTGTTTCCTATTCAGTGTGGGATGGCGAAGAACTGTTAGAAGAATCTATTCGTTCTATTAGAGGCGTGGCAGATTATGTGCAAGTGGTGTGGCAAAAGGTCAGTTGGCGGGGGACACCAGCCTCTACTTTATTAGAGCCCTTATTAAAGCGGTTAAAAGAGGACAGGTTGATTGACGAGTTGGTGGAGTTCCAACCTGATATAAACGACAAACCATGGCACAATGAACTTAAAAAGCGCAATCTTGGCCTGGCTTTGTTGAAAAAACGAGGTGTTGATTATTTTATGACTATGGATGCTGACGAATTTTATGAGGCAGACCAATTGCAAGAAGTTAAATACACCATTTTAAAGGAAAATCTTACACATGTTTATTCGCCGATTACAACTTATCTTGCGCCGACCAAACAATTGATAGAGCCTAGTTGTTTTGTCAATATATGGAGTAGAATACATTTCTTTAGCCGGTTGGGGCATAATCGTCATGCGCCTTGTTTGTGCGATCCCACAAGAGAAGTGTTGCATTTTCCTTTCGCAAAATATTGGGTGCAAGACAAAATGGCTATGCACCATTTTTCTAAATTAAGGAAAAATGTGATGGCAAAGTGGCGGGAATCTAGCGCTTTTAATGCTAGGAAAACCTTTGTGTGTGAGGCAACCTATAGTGTAGTGCCGGATCGGTTTAACTTGACGCCCATTGTGGAGCGTTGGGATGATGAAACCGCCTAAATTACTTTGTTCAAGTGGCCATAGATAACTTTTCACTTGACTTTTGAGGTGTTTTGTGCTATTATTCTTTTCGGTTAAAGGCACTGGTCTATCCAGTGCTTTTTTTTAACCCTGATCAGAAGGCTCTCTCCGTTTGGCGAGGGCTTTTTTTGTTTTTTCACATGTAATAAACAGGAGAACAATTTATGACTGAACATGTCAAAGTCTATGGCGTTAAGCCACGGATACAATATACAGCAGACGGAAGCCTGACGACTTATGAGTTTCCTTTTGCTATTTTTAGCGCATCCGATCTGGATGTGTATTTCGGCGATAGTCTCCAAGATACAGCGACCTATACCATTGCCGGTGTGGGAGATTCTGACGGAGGCTCGGTAACCTTTGCTGTTGCCCCCGCTGCCGATACGATTATTACGATTGTGCGTAATTTGTCCATAGAGCGTACAAGCGATTTTCAGGAAGGGGCGACATTGCGCGCCAAAGTGCTCAATGATGAACTGGACTATCAGGTCGCTTGTCAGCAACAGATTGCGGATACTTTAAATCGTTCTATGGTGTTGCCGCCCTATGCTGCGGACAGTGATGTCGATTTAACACTGCCTTTGCCGGATGCCGGAAAAGCGATTGTGTGGAATGCCGATGGCACCAATCTGGAAAACTCCACTGTCTCCGTCAATGCGTTAGAAAGCACGCTCAACGGTTATAAAACAGCCGCAGAAAGCGCGGCCGGCACAGCCACCAACAAAGCGTCAGAGGCGACAACGCAGGCAGGCATTGCCACAGCACAGGCCGATATTGCGACCACAAAAGCAGGAGAGGCCGCCTTGGCCGCGCACCGGTTGGACGGTATATCCGGCAACTGCATAACGCAGATACCGCAGGACATCAAGTTAGAGTTAGATACATCAACGGGCTATGTAACCTTAAAGGCAGGAAGCAAGTTATACCGACCCAATGGTGCTGATAACTTTGATGTCGTGACTATTGAATCTGATATTGTCAGAAATACAGCGTTTGCGATTACATCTACGCAGACAGTGTTGATGACCAATGGAACGACCCTCTTTCAATCAACCGTGGCAAACAACTCATCGGGAACAACAGCACCGACTAATGGCACATTTTATAACACAAGCACCAACACCATAAAGCAGTATTCTGGTGGTGCTGTGGCTGTGGATGAGGTGTGTTTCCCACTTGCGATTATTACAACCAATGCCAGCGGCTTTACCGCTTCCATAGACAAAGTATTCAATGGTATGGGTTACTTTGGTGGCGTGGCTTATGCCCTGCCTAATGTTAAAGGTTTAATTCCCAATGGTCGCAACGAAGACGGAACATTGAAAAACACAGAGTTTGTTGTGTCTGATGTTTTAACAAGAACTACGGTAGATACCACGGATAAACTCGTTCTCAATGCGACAACCTTACAGATTGCCAATTTGGTTTATGACGAAGATTCTAACACGAACACCTTTAATAACGCTGTTTCGCCTTTCTGTATTGTAGGTAATTTGACCATAGCGTCAGGCAAGATTACCGCCTTTACAAGTAAAACAGCCTTTCAGGCGGTAGATTTTAACGACAAAACAACTGTCAGTGGCTGGGGTATGCCCAACTATGCGGCAGGTGTGTCAAGAACTGTCGGGACACAATACACAGCAGGTCAAAATGGTTGGGTCAAGTTCTATGGCGGTGGCGGCGGCGTTGGCGGTATGGGCTCTAACGGTGGCTATCGTGTCACAATCAACGGAACGCAAATGGACTTCTCATACACGCAGGGAGAGGCTCATACAAGAATTACCACAATGTTGCCTGTGTCAGCAGGAACGACCTATCAGGGCTCTTTGATGGGTGGTGCAACGGAAGCATTGACAATAACTTGGTATCCCTGCATTGGAGGCTAATATGAAAAAATACGCAAAAATTATCAACGAAGAAACAAAACAATGTGATGTCGGGCTAGGCACAGACACCGAATACTACATATCAGAGGGTATGACGGAGATGGATGTGGAACAAGCCTATAATGGCGAGTGGTATGTAGAGGGATATGCACCAGAGAAACCTGCACCGACCTATCAAGAACAACGCATGGCTGCCTATCCGCAGACAGGCGAACAACTGGATATGATTTACTGGGATAGGGTCAATGGCACCAATGTGTGGCAAGATACTATTACTGCCATTAAAAACAAATATCCGAAAAATTAAATCAAAAAGGGCAGTCCGTTTTATAGCGGGCTGTCCTTATGAACTCTTTGTCGTCGTGATGATATCGGCGGCTTTAATGCCCGAGGCAAGTGCCTCTACAATGGTCGAGCCTTCATTTTTACAATCGCCCGCATAAATGACCTGCGGATGAGTAATGTGCGGCTTAGATTTGCTGCCAATGGCTTTGATAATCAGGTCAAAACCGGTACGTTTGTGCCGGCTGTCCGGCACTTCCTGCCATTGTCCTTGCACAAATGTAGTGGATATGGTCTCCAAAGTATAGCCTTTGTCCTCTTTTTGAACACAGGCGGCTTTCGTCATAGGCTCAATATGCACTTTGGCCTGTTGCAGTTGTTGCAATTCGGACGGGTCAATCTTCATATCAGACAGAGCACGGCGCACCAACATAGTGACGTCTGACGCGTGATTGTCTATCGCGGTCATGGCGCAATCAAAAGCCACTTTTCCCCCGCCGATAATGGCAATTTTGGGAAGCCGGGCATAGCGTTGCGGGTGGGCTAAATATTCTGTATAAGGCACAATATGTTCTTCGCCCGGGATGTTCAGATTGATTAGTTCTTCGTCACCTATGGCCATAATAACGCCGGCAAATTCTTGTTTTAATAGCGCGACAGGATCGTCAATTGTGCTGTTAAAGCACACAGACACTTCGCCCAGCGTTTGAATATAGGACCAATCGTCTTCAATCGTGCCTTCGGGCAGGCGGGCCGAGGGAATCAGGCGCAAAGCCCCGCCTACATGTGCCGATTTTTCAAAAATGGTGGCTTTATAGCCGGCTTGGACAAGCGCCCACGCGGCCGCAATACCGGCCGGTCCTGCACCCACAATGGCAATAGATTGGCGTTGAGAGCAGGGGATCTTGTGGCTCGTTTTTTGGCGATATTTTTTCACTAAAGCGGCTTGAATAGCGGGTATGCGCACAGGACGATCTATCTTGGCGCGCACACAGGCCTTCATACAAAATTGTTCGGGGCAAATCAGACCACAAGTCAAACCCATAGGATTATTAGAAGTAATCGATTTAATCGCACCGGCATAATCGCCTTCTTTGGCGCATTTAATAAACTCCTGCGGGCAACAATGCACAGGACATGAATACATGCAGGGCTTGGCCGGACAACTCAAGCACCGATCCAATTCCGCCTTTAATTGTAAATCATCAAGATACGGGCTTTTATTCATCAAACCTTGTCCAATGGAACTTCCTGGCCCAATAACCCATGGTAAGTTTGGTATAAACAAGCATATGGATGTCTATGCCATTGACATAGAAAGTGTCCAAAATATAGTCTTTGTTTAATGCTTGGATGTATTTATCCAGTTTTTCCCAACCCAAATGCGTTTCCAAAAATAAGGTTTCTACTCGGTCAAAAACTTCGGGACAATTTTGGGTTAAGTCTTTGAATATGGCATATTCGCTTCCTTCGACATCCACCTTGAAAATAAACGTCTCGTTAGGGTGCTCGTCGAGAATCTTTTTAATTATACCTGACGATTTTTTCGCCTGACATTTAATTGTGGTAATTTCATTGGCTTGTTGCGGCCATGTTTTCTTTAATAATTCTAAATTGGATGTAGCTGAAATATCAAGGCCTTTGATCGTATAAAGAACAAAATCAGCGTCAGCATCCGACAAGCCATAAGGATATAACTCAATTTTATCTTTCAGGTGCGGGTTAAGATTGACATTTTCGGACAACATATCAAATGTCTCCTGCGCACACTCAAAGGCAAACACTTTTTTGCACCAAGGCTGATTAGCCCAATGTAGAACGGTGTAGCCGCGATTAGCGCCCATATCAATCACATTGTATTTCTGACTAGGGTCAATGTAAGGCGTCTCGTTGATGGCGTCATTGATAAAGATTTCATAAAAATTGAGCGGCGCGACCAAGTCAAAATACAACTGCATATGATCAAAGGCACATAGCACAGAGCCATTTTTATAATCCAACAATTTGACTTTTTTATATTTGCCAATCAGTTTTTTATAAATCTTTTTCAGTGGTGTCCGTAAGTTGGCCGGAATAGCATACTTTTTGATAAAGTGCTTCAAGTGGTGTTTGTTTTTGATTTCATGGACAAGATGATAGAGCGTTTTTTTGCCCTTGACATACTCTAATATGGTTTTAGTGCGCGAACTCATGAGACCTCTTATAAGGTTACGCCGCCATCGATGGGCAAGACGACTCCGGTTAAATAATTAGCATCTTCTGACGCCAGGAACATGACAACCTTGGCGACATCTTCCGGCGTGGCCAAACGCTTTAAGGGAACGCGCTGGGCATACACAGATCTGTCCCTGTCCCCCAAGATAGGCGTATCAACGATTCCGGGGCAAATACAATTGACACGGACACCTTCTTCACCATAATTTTTGGCCATTTGGTGAGAAAATTGAATCACCGCCGCCTTGCTGGCACTGTAAGCATAGGATCGGCCGGCGGCATAATGCTGTAAGCCGGCAATAGACGCATTGTTGATAATCGTGCCTTTTTCTTTGACAATATAGGGTTTGGCATACTTGGACACTAGGAAAGCGCCTGTCAGGTTGATATCCAGCGTTTTTTGCCAATCTTCCAACGGCATACGCTCAATTTCCATAGAGGGCAGCATAACGCCGGCATTGTTAAACAAAATGTCAATTTTGCCAAAAGTTTCCACAGTTTTGTCAATCATCGCCTGCACTTCGACCGCTTTTGAGACATCACAGCGGACAAACAGGGCTTTTCCGCCTTCGGATATAATTTCTTGTTCTATTTGCGCACCTTTGTCGGCATTGCGACCGACCAAAACGACACAGGCGCCTTCCTTGGCAAAAGCCCGCGCAGTGCCTTCCCCAATACCTGAGGTAGCACCCGTAATCAGAACAACCTTATTTTCAAAACGTTTCATTGGCCTTTCTCCTGTTATAATTTCTTTGTGCGCACTAAATGTTGAGCAATTGTTTATAATAGCGTTTCCTTTCCTGCAGTTTTTCCTTTGTTTTGGCAAAAGCAAGATGGCTCAACACGCGATAATAATAGTATTTAACCTGTAAAAACGGCCGGCATTTTTTGATAATCTGACGGTTCGCGACACTTGCCGTATTATTGGGATCGGCCGGCGTAGCCACAATGTCTTTTAACTGTCGTTTTTCTTGTAGGCTGATTTTTAAAGCATCACGCAAGATTTCAATTTCTTCCCGAGAAAAAGTAACTTTATCGCACACCGGTCTTTCTTTACCATAACAATCTGGCATTTCTTGTTCAAAAAAACTTTTCTTGCCATACATGGCGGCAATATCTTTTAACAAAGGTGCAAAGTTATTGTTCAAATACTCAATTTGCTGATCCGAGAAGGTCTCAATCAGTTTTCTGGAATCTTGGGGTAAGGCTCTGTCCTTTTCCCAACATTGATCCAAAACTTCGTTAGGCAAATCTAACAGATTGATTAAAGAAAACAGTTCAACCTGATTTCTGTTGCATGATTTATTGACAAATCGACCCAGCGGCTCAAAATCATTATCAAGGGTCAGACCGATACAATTGAGGAAATCTTCGACCATATCGCCATTTTTCCATTGAGATTTTTCAAAGGGCCGGATGATGACATTTTCTGTGCCTAACTTTTCAACTAATTGTTTCAAATCTGTATCATAGACAATGACAGGTAATTTCAAGAACTCGTCAAAAGTAAAACTGGTATGACCGCTTTGCGTTTTGACACTTTCGCCCCATACGGACACGATATATTCGGGCGTTCTGCGAATATAAACAATGATTTTCAAGTCAAAACCTTCATCCACAAGCACATTACACAATTCAATAAGATTGAAGTTGGATGTGAAGATTTCATCTGAAAATAAGATTTTATCGCAGTTGGAGTTGTTGATAAGATCTGCATAATGCTCGTCAAATGCTTTTTTATAGGCGTTATAGCGTTCTTGGGGGGTAATCTTTTGATTCCAGCGGCTGAACTCGTCTTTGTATTTGATGAACATAGATTTGCCTACAACGTTGTACCCTTCGGTCATCATCGCGCGAATATTGGACAACAAGGCCATACGCTCTTGGTCATTGACCTGCACTTTAGAAAACGGATATAAGATGCCCTTTTTCTCAAGCACCTCTTTATTTTTATACAGGAAAAATTGCAGGCTCGTGGTGCCTGTTTTTGACGTCCCAATATGCAGGTATATGGTCTTTTTCATGCGCGGCCTCATCATTATCTAATTAGATGTCAATAGGCCTACCAGTTTATGCGCAATATCCTCTTTTGTCAATCCATAATGTGCTATTTTTTCATCATAAGAGCCATAGTTGCGGAATATTTCTCTGGGGAAAGCTACTTCCTCAATATGCACGGGCTTGCCGTCAAAGGCTTTAATGACATCATGTGTCAGGCTGCCTTCAAACTCGGGCTCAACAATCAAAATCTTGCCATTATTATAGTATTTCGCCAAAGTTTCTGTATCAAACGGTTCCAGGGTCGTATAGTAAAGAACAGTCACATCCTGGCCTTTGCAGACCTGCATGACATCGTCTAACATCACCGATACCGCAATGACAGTGGCTTGCTTGCCTTCCTGCATTACAGCCGCTTTGCCGAACTCGACATCAATATCATACTCTTTGTTCGGGTGGTCGCTGACGCGGAAAAAGGTCGGATGCCCGTCGCGATACGTTTGGTTAAACAACTGTATAAACTGTTTAGCGGTGCCGGGCGCGATAAACTCACAGCCGGGGATGGCCTTAATCACATGGACATCTTCTGCGCAATAGTGGGAGTAACCATATTTGGGATAATCGACCGCGGCGCCTGTGCCAATCACATTGACGCCCAATTTTTGATAGGCCAGATCCATTTTGATTTGTTCCAATGTTCGCTCTACCAAATAAGGCTGAATACCAAAAATGGTCGGCACCAGGCCTCGGCGTGCCATACCGGCGGCAATAGAGAACATCGCATCCTCATATATACCGACATTGGTGCATCTGTCCGGATAATCTTTCAAGACATCCCGAATAGCCCACATGCCGATATCCACCGTAAAAAAGGTTGTGTCGGGCTCATTTTTAATCATGTCAGCCACGCGGGCCAAAAATGCTCTTCTCATGACTGTTCAACCTCCCGGGATAATAATTCTAACTCTTCTTCGTTGGGGCTTTTGTGGAACCAGATATCATTTTCCATCATAGTTTTTGAGCCATAGCCACGCACAGTTTTGGCCATAACCGCTTTGGGCTTGCCATTTTTCAAGCCTTTGAGTTTTTTGAACGCCTGTTCCAAAGCATCCATGTCATGCCCATTGACGACTTCAACATCAAAGCCAAACGCTTCCAGTTTCTGGCGCATATCGCCCATATCCACCATAGCGCCGACCGAATTGTTGTCATCCACAATAACGGTCAGATTGTCCAATTTCTTAGCGGCCGCAAAAATGCACGCTTCCCACATCGTGCCTTCGCAAAACTCACCATCTCCGCACAAAACATAGACGTCAGAGGGCGATTTTTTAATCTTGTTAGCGTTGGCAATACCTGTGGCAAAGGGCAGCCCATGACCCAAAGAGCCCGCATTGTTTTCCACGCCGCCTTCAAACTTGGTCAAGTCGGTTTGAATACAATAGCGACTGTTAAATTGGCCGATTTGCGGGGCAATCTCATCCATTTGAAAATAGCCTTTTTCAATCAAGACAGGGTAGAGCGCCAAAGTCGCTTGCCCTTTGGAAATGATAAAAAAGTCGCGGTTATCATCTTGAGCCTTCGCGGGCGACCAATTCATAATCTTGTCATACAAGGTCCAGACAATATCTAAACATGAAAAGACGCTTTGCAAGTTACCATCTTTACATTTGTGCGAAAGGAATAACGCTTCTTTGCGTAATTTTTTACTTATTTCCTGCATGTTGCCTCTTGTTTGATTTGTTTTTTTATGGTTCTGGCAATATGACGAGATTGTTTATGTTTTAAACTAATATAAGTTTTGAAAAATAAGCGTCGCCATATCTTGTATTTCCAACGTTTTGGCAAGCGAGAATATATGTCATTATACGTTGCAAAATCGCAGAACTCTGAGGAGACAAGTTTGCGAGCACCTAACACGGCTTTTGTGAAATGATAATACAAACAATCTCTAAATAGCATACCCCATATTTTTGTTATACAATTTTTTGTGAAGACATATTCTCTAAAATTAAAATTATCTTTAATAACGCGGTATGTGGTTTCCGGTTTGCTCATGGAGTTGATACCCCATCTGTAAAAGCCGTAAGGCTCTAATGTGGAATAGACAGAATATTTATTTTCCATACAATACAATAACACCTGGTCAGCAGATATGCCTAAATCATCATTAAATCCACCACATTCCATAACGGCTTTTCTGTTATAGGTCGTTCCATTACTTGGCACGTCTCCGCCAATAAATGAAGTAAATAACACGTTCCAATGGGTGCATTTCCAAAACTTAAACAACATAGGGCTATGTTGGTAGTGTTCGTCCAGTGTGGCTAACTCTTGTTTATGGGCGGTCGGATGTTGGGGATCAAATTTGAATTGGTGATACTGTGTGGATAGACAGCCTAATTCTTTGGGCGCGATTTTGGTCAAACAGTGCAGTGCTGTGGAAACTTTTTGCATGGTGTTTCTCATCAGCAAATCATCATCATGTAACATCATGACCCATGGAGATGTCGAAAGATAAATGCCCCTGTTAAAATTATCTCCAACTCTGAGCATTTGCTCGTTTCTATAATATAAAACATTTTTAATTTTTAATGTTCTTATATATTTCTCTGTTTTATTCATTTTCCCATCATAGGGCTCATTATCAACAATTAAGAGATTCCAAGGAAAATCTACTTTCTGTTGATTTATCACGCTCTGAACGGCTTCTTTCAGCAATTCTACGCGATTGTAAGTGGGAATAAAAACAGTCATAAAGGGCTTTTTAGAGACTTTCGAGCCCTTAAACAAAAGACGAGATTTGATGTGCTTGGTTAAATCAAAACAATTTTTATTTTGTTCATAATTTATCATGTGAGACCTCAAGTATGGCTTCTTGTGCAGTTTCAGGTTTGAAAATAATTCTTTTTTCCGGTGGGATGGAGCTGATACATCTGTCGATTTCTGTGCAAGACAGGCCTTTGTGAGCATAAAAACCGGCGAAATTGGGATTGGCGTTGTATTTGGCTGTAATTAAATAGGGCAGGGAAAAGCCCCACGGAGTGAGTTTATAGATATGCTGCACATATTTGTCATAAATCTCAACTATGGCACCGACATCATACGATTTGCCTAATTTTTCATTTGCCCATTTGGCAAACAGTTCCGTATTCAGATTGCCTGCGCCACGACCGATACCATAAACACTGGCGTCAATAATAAGGTCTCTGTCCAGGTTTTGTTCGCAGAACGCACATGCCACATCAAAGGCCTGCATCATATTGTTGTGCCCGTGATAGCCGACCGCAATGTTCGGTTTTAAGTTGGCGTCGGCTAACTTTAAATAGTTCAACAACTTGTCTTTATACATTGTTCCCCAACTATCCACCACATAGACAGCCATAGGATTCAATGTATTAAAGAGTTTAATCATTTCCACGAATTCGTCGTCGGAATACTGCGAAACACGCGCCGGCTGGACACACAGTTTGTAACCTTTTTCAACAATACCTTTGCAATAGTCATAGCCTTCTTTTAACAGGCGCTTCCACACAATAACGCGGATGATATCGGGCCCTTCAGGCGTGGCAGGTTTTAATTGATCCAAGGGCAGAGGATCGATCACTTCCGCCATAACAGCATATTGCTGTCCGCTTTTTTTGTTTTTAATCAGTTTATTGACCATCGCGATATCGTTAAAGACGGTCCGATCCGGATCGGCGGGGTTGGTTTTAATAAAACCGAGCTCAATGATATCTACACCGCTTTTTTCCAGGGTAGAGGCAATGGCCGCAATGGCCTTTTCTCCAAAACGCCAATCATTGACATACCCCCCGTCACGCAGCGTGCAATCAAGCAGTTTTATTTTCCCCATCGTTACTCACCTATTCAGCAAACCTTTTACTTTTGATACAATATTTTCTTTTGTCAGTCCATATTTTTCGCGCAAGAAGGCTTCATCCCCGACGCAACCATACAAATCCTGTATGCCGACTTTTTCCACTTTCGTTGGATATTTGCCGGACAAGACATCACAAACAGCGCTGCCCAAACCACCGATAACATTAGCGTTTTCGGCTGTAACAATGGCGCCGGTTTTTTGTGCGCTTTCAATGACGAGGGCCTCGTCAATCGGTTTGATGGTAACAATGTCAATCACGCGCGCTGAAATGCCTTCGTCAGCCAACAGTTTGGCGGCGTCTAAGCAGGTGCCGACCATAATGCCCGCAGCAATCAAGGTAACATCAGAGCCTTCGCGCAACACTTTTCCTTTGCCTTCTTCAAATTGTTCGTCGGGCATATAAATGTCCGGCAGGCCGCGACGAGCAGTTTTGATATAGGTAACGCCGGGTCTGTCTTTTGTCGCTTTCAAAAAGGCTTTGAACATGACACCATCGGTGGCTTCCAACACCAACGAACCCGGGACCGTGCGCATCAAGGCGACATCTTCAAAACACATATGCGTTCCACCATTTTTGGTGGCCATAATGCCGGCATCCGAGCCGATAATGCGGACGCTTTTTTGCGCATAGCCGACACTTAAAAACACTTGGTCAAACACACGACGCGTCGCAAAAGGCGAAAATGAGTGGATATAGGGCTTGAATCCGGCAAGATATAAGCCGGCCGCCACACCCACCATATTGGCTTCTTGAATACCTGTGTTAAACACATTTTTCGGATATTTGTGCCATAACTCTGATGTTTTCAGCGAGCCCATTAAATCGGCGTCTATATAGATAACGCGGCTGTCTTCATGGAACATTTCTTCCATGGTTTCGGTAAAGACGTGCATAATTTCTTTTTCGGGAGCGCCCCCCATATAACGAAGTTCCATCTTAAAAATCCTCCATCTCAAGGGCTTGCGCCTGTTGCTTTAAGTCGTTCATGACCTGGTTGCGCAGGTCGTCGGGCAGGCCGATACAATGGTTATTTTTCATATCCATAATGCATTTAGCGCCTTCGCCTTTGACGGTTTTAAGCACAATCATTGTGGGTTTTTGATTGGGATGTTCAAAGGCTTCCTGGACGGCTTTTTGAATAGCCAGCACATCTGTGCCTTTGACTTCAACCGCGTTCCAGCCAAAAGCAGAGAACTTTGCGACCGGATTGCCTAAACTCATAACATCTTCCACACGCCCGTCAATTTGCATATTGTTCCAATCCAAAAAGGCAATCAGATTGTCCAGTTTATAGTGTGCCGCGAATTGCGTCGCTTCCCAGATTTGACCTTCGGCGGCTTCGCCATCTCCGATAACGCAAAAGACTTTCTGGTCGGTTTGTTTAATCTTAGCGCCCAAAGCCACGCCACAGGCAATGGATAAACCCTGGCCCAAACTGCCGGTTGTAGCATCCACACCGGGCACTTTGTTGCGGTCACAATGTCCCGGCAATAAAGAGTCGGCATTGTTCAAATGATTTAATCTTTCCGCCGGCAGAACACCCTTAAAGACAAGTGAGGCGTATAACGCCGGGCCCGCATGACCTTTGGAAAAAATCATAAAATCTCTGGTCTCGTCCTTGGGATTGTTCGGATTTAGGCGAATAAAGTCGGTATAGACAACGGAAAGCATATCCGCCAAATCTAACGATCCGCCAATGTGGCCGCCTTTGTTGGCGCTGATCGCCTGCATGATGCCTTTTCTGATTTTTAAGGCATTTCGTTTCAGCTCTAATTCGCTGCTCAATTGACCGCTCATATGCCCCCCTTTTCTTTAACAAACTGATGAATAATCTGCACCGTTTTTGCGGTATCTTCTTCGGTAATATTTTGGGCACAGCCCACCCAAAATGTGTTGTTCATGATAAAATCTGTTCCTGGCAAGTTTTTGTAATCGTCCTCGGTTAAAGTCTGTGTGTTTTTGACAGGGCCGGCACCGATACGAATATTGACATCCGCGGTGGTCATCATGGGCTGGCGCAACAGGTTGCCCGCAAACAACTGACGCGTGCCAATGCCGTGATTTTCTAAGTATTCCACCAACTCTTGTTTGGTAAAGGGCGCGTCTTCTTTGACGGAAATCAAAAAGCCAAACCAGGAAGGCGTGCATTGTTCGCTGACTTTTGGCAAAATCAGGTATTGTTCCAAGTCTTTTAAGCCGGCCAACAAAACAGCCGCATTGTTTTTGCGCTGCGCCAAAAACTCATCCAGGCGCTTTAACTGCGCGACACCGATAGCGGCTTGCCAGTCTGTGACTTTCAGGTTATAGCCGATGTGAGAGTAGGTGTATTTGTGGTCATAGCCCATCGGCAAGTTGCCCAGTTTCATTTTGAAACGTTGGTGGCAGGTGTTATCTACACCAGGCTTGCAGAAGCAATCGCGTCCCCAATCGCGGAAAGACAGCAAAATACGATACAAAATTGGGTTGTCGGTAACAACTGCACCGCCTTCGCCCATGGTAATGTGGTGCGCTGGATAGCAGGAATAGGTGCCGATATGGCCAATCGTTCCCGCGTATTTTCCGTTCCATTGAGCGCCTAACGCATCGCAACTGTCCTCAATGACCCACAATTTATATTTTTCGGCCAAGGCCATAACCTTGTCCATATCATACATATTGCCTAAGGTATGCGCCAGGAAAATAACTTTTGTTTTCGGCGAGATGGCTTCTTCTATCTTGCTCACATCGACATTATAGGTGCCGATTTCACAATCAACAAACACGGGAATACAACCGTTTTGAATAATGGGATTGACTGTGGTGGGAAAGCCGGCTGCAACCGCAATCACTTCGTCGCCTTTTTTCAACTGACGTTCCCCCAATTTGGGAGAGGTGAGGGCCGACAGGGCCAACAAGTTCGCACTGGAGCCAGAATTACAACTCAACGCATATTTGACGCCCAGTTTTTCGGCAAAAGATTTTTCAAATTCGTCATTAAAACGCCCGGCCGTCAGCCACATATCCAGTGAAGCGTCAATCATATTTTGCACTTCTGTCACGCCGATGTTTTTGCCGGAAGCAGGGATATAGGCCTTTTCTTTGCCCGCTTTTTCCGCATTGACGCAATCGACATATTGTTTAGCCAACTCTTTCATTTGGCTTCTGATTTCTTCTTTATTCATGACAGGCTCCACTCTAAATGTTTGTCTTGTGCCGCTTTGACAAAGTCGTCAATTTGTTGCTTTGTAAATTGCACAATGTCCGTATTTTGCTGATAAAACGCTTTATACCACTCGGTTGTTTTTTGGATGGCTTCGTCGGCAGAATACACAGGGCGTATATCCAATTCGCGGGCGGCTTTTTCGTTGTTCAATTGTAGCAAGTTGGCTTCGTGCAGGCCGTCGCCTTTGCCGACTTCCACATGGCCATTACCCCAGATTTCCGCCACGCGTTTGGCCACTTCGCACACTTTCACATCTTTATTGACTTCTGGCCCGAAATTGTAGCCGGTGGTGTATTTTGCCCCTTCTTCCAACAATTTTTGCCCCAACCGCAAATAGCCGGCCAAAGGCTCTAACACCAATTGCCAGGGGCGTGTCGAAAACGGGTTGCGAATAAAGACGGTCTCATTTTTCTGAAAGGCGCGGATACAGTCAGGGATCAAACGATCTATGGACCAATCGCCGCCGCCAATCACATTACCTGCACGCGCGGTTGCTAAAGCAAAGGGGTGGCCGTCCATTAAAAAGGACCGGCGATAAGATGACGACAAGATTTCCGAACATCCTTTGGAAGAGGAATACATATCATAACCGCCAAAGGGCTCATCTTCGCGGTAACCTTCCTTTTTTTCCACATTTTCATAGCATTTATCGGTTGTTACATTGACAAACGCTTTCACAGACGGCGTCTGCCGCGCGGCTTCCAACACTTTTAAGGTGCCAATGACATTGGTCTCGTATGTTTCTAAAGGTTTGCTATAAGATAAACGCACCAAAGGTTGCGCTGCCAGGTGGAAAACAATATCGGGATTGTGTTTGGCAAAATAGACTTGCAGGGCTTTTTCATCACGAATATCGGCAATCAGCGTATCGTCCAACAATCGTTCCAAACCCAATACATTGTATAAACTGTTTTCTGTGTTGGGCAACAGGGAATAGCCCACCACTTTGGCGCCCAGTTGCTTTAACCAAAAAGCCAGCCAAGAGCCCTTAAAGCCGGCGTGTCCCGTAATGAGCACTGTTTTGTCAGCATAAATATTATTAAAACTCATCTTTCCCCCAACTCTTCTCTACGGGCGCCATCCATTAGTGTTTTTGCGGTTGCTGTTGTTCGGCCACTTTGTAAGGGTCGATACACTGATGCGCCTTGACTGTGGGTGTTTGCTTGTCCCAAATCTTCCAAGGAGCATTACCGTTTTCCCACATTTTATTCAAATCTTGTTTATCTTTCAACATATCCATCGGACGCCAGAAACCACGATGCTTATAGGCATTTAACTGACCGTCGCGCGCCAGGTTCTGCAACGGTTCTTTTTCCCAAATGGCTGAGTCTCTGTCCGGAATATAGTCAAAAATCTTCGGCTCAAGCACAAAGTAGCCGCCGTTGATCCAACTTTCGTTTTTGGGCTTTTCTTGGAAGTTGGTAACGCGTCCGTTGGGATCGACTTCGACAATGCCGAAGCGACCTTCGGGTTGAACGGTCGTCACGGTGGCATAGGCTCCGCTTTCCTTGTGAGAGCGAATCAGTGCAGGAATATTCACATCCGACACGCCGTCGCCATAAGTGAGCATAAACGTCTCGTTTCCAACAAACTCTTTGGCTTGGCGTAAACGCCCGCCCGTTAAAGTATCCTTGCCGGTATCCAACACGGTGACCTTCCACGGTTCGGCATGTGAGGACAACTCTGTGCGTGTGTTGTTGGCTAAATCAAACGTGACATTCGATTGGCGAAGACGATAATTGTCGAAGTAATCGTAGATAACTTCTTTCTTGTATCCCGCTAATACGATAAAATCATTAAAACCATAAGAAGAATAGATTTTCATGATGTGCCATAAAATAGGCCGACCGCCTATTTCCACCATGGGCTTTGGTTTTAAACTTGTTTCCTCCCCCAATCGTGTGCCGAGACCCCCGGCTAAGATGACAACCTTCATTATATTGTTCTCCTAAATTGGTTAAACAAGACCATACGATACACTTTTGCAAAATAGTGTGTGAGTTTATATGAGGTGTTACTGATAACTTTATCAATAACCCCGGCCTTGACACAGTCTTTTTGGAACTGTTCAAAGGTCATTTGCTTTTTGAGCGCCCATCTCCAATTAGATTTCATTTTTTCCAAAATAAAGCAGTTATAAGCCAATTTCCAGGCTTTCGATGTTGAGCGGGCTTCCTTTTTAAACTTTTTCAACAAGGCGATAATTTCATGTTCATAAGGGCCGGTCGAGTAGGCAAAAGTATCTTGCCCGGGATGGTGCCTGTATTTTAAGTATCTGTCGGGGAATACAACGGCAAAACCATTGGCGACAGCATCCATTAAAATGACGCGATCTGCCGTTTTTCCATAGCCTTTATCCGCCAGCAGAGGCGTCTTTTTCAAAACTTTTGTGTTGTAAATTGTGGCAGGCCACGCCATACCCTTGTGCGCCAACATATAGTGCGCAAACACTTTGCGGTCGCATAGGTAGTATTTGCCGGAAAAGTGGCGCCACGGCGTTGTCTCCGGCGTGCTGGTCGAAATACAATCGCAGCCGATGACATTGACATGGGGGTGCTTTTGCGCCAGTTTTAGACAGGTTTCGACATATTTAGGATGTAGGATGTCATCATCATGGAAAAAGAGGGCATATTTCGCCTTGGCCAGTTTCTGCCCCCATTTGAAGTTGCCGGCAGGCCCTGTGTTTGTTTTTGACTGTTTGAAGTATATTTTCCTGTCCGGATATCTTTTCTGTATGTTTTTGACGCGTTGGGCCGTATCATCTGTGCTTGCATTGTCCAGCACCGTTATTGGAAAATCTTTATAGGTTTGTTCCAATAGCGATAACAGCGCCTTTTCCATAAAATCGGCGCGATTATAAGTCAAAACGAAAGCCTCGAATAACTTCGCTTTTTGATACATGATAGACCATCCTTGTCAAAAACGTGTCGCATCATACCACAGATTGTGCGATAAGTCAAGCCTTAAAGTGCGTGTGTGATGCTTTTGTTGTAATGGGGGCAACATAGTGGCTCAATTTTGGCTATTTACTTGATTTCCAGCTTCATTTTTGTCTGGATAAAGGGCAGGTATTTTAACAGGCCGCGACGCCGGTTGCCAATTTGCACAAAGCGACCGCAGGGGATGATGCCAAACAGTTTCATCCTGACAATATACGAGGCGCTTTGGCGGGCCTTTTCCACAATGTCCGGATGGGCTTTGCGCACTTGAGCGCGCACCAGTTTTGTCGCTCGAGCCATTTTGTTGGCCTGTCGCTTGGTGGTGTTGCCCCGATACCAGCGGTATTTCATCAACACTTTGGGCACATTGTGAAATTGTGTTTTACCGAGCAGGGCGCACCACAGCCCCCAATCTTCCGCCGGGCTGAACTTTTCATCATAGCGAATATCGCCCAGAGCGGATTTCCTAATCATCGCGCCTGTATGAGGGATAGCGCAACCCCGCATCAAATGATATTCAATGTCTTGGTTGCTTTGGGGATAGCGCGAAATCTTTTTGCGCGGAAATTGTTCCATCCAACAGCCGACCACACCGATTTTGGCATGCATGTCCAGCACTTTGACTTGTTCGGCAAAGCGGTCGGGCAGGGCCATATCGTCATGGTCCATCACTGCCAAGTATTCGCCTTGCGCCAGGTCAATCAACTTGTTGCGGCTGCGGGTAATGCCTAAGTTCTTTTCGTTCTTAAAGTATTTAATACGCTTGTCCATGAAAGATTTGACGACTGTTTCGCGATCATCCTCCGGGCAGTCGTCCAACAGCACCAACTCAAAATCGGTAAAAGTTTGCGCCAAAACAGAGCCGATGGCCTCTTTCAGATACGTAACCGGCGTTTTATAAAGAGGCATCAAGACGGATACTTTGGGCATTTTCATTTCAACTGTGTTGTGTAAAGTGAGGCATAAACGGAATTGGGCCGGGCAAGCAATTCTTTATGCGTGCCGGTTTCCTTGATTTCGCCATGGTCGATAACGATAATCTGGTTGGCATCTTTGACGGTGGACAGGCGGTGCGCAATAATAAACACCGTTCTGTCTTTCATCAGGTTGTAAATCGCCTGTTGCACAATGGCTTCGGATTTGTTGTCCAAAGCCGAAGTCGCTTCGTCCAGTATGACAATCGGGGCGTCCTTGATGAAGGCGCGAGCGATGGCGACGCGTTGCTTTTGACCGCCGGACAGTTTTGTGCCACGCTCACCGATCGGTGTATCCAGGCCCGCCGGCAAAGAGGCAATAAACTCATCCAAACAGGCATTATGGACCGCCTGTTGAACTTGTTTCGGCGTCGCGTCGTTGCGGCCGAGCAAAATGTTTTCCCGAATAGTGCCGGCAAACAGGATGTTATCTTGGAAGACAATCGCAATGTTTTCGCGCAGGCTGTCCAAATCTAACTCTCTGATATCTACGCCGTCAATTTTAACCGCACCGCGCGTGACATCATAAAAGCGGGGAAGCAGGGTAACGAGCGTCGATTTGCCACCGCCCGAATTACCGACAAGCGCTATTGTCTTGCCTTTTTTAATTTCTAAATTGATATCTTTCAGCACGGGGCGCCCGGGCTCGTAAGCAAACCAGGCATGTTCAAAAGTGATGTTCTTTTTAATACCCTTCAAAACCTTGGGATTTGGCCCGTTATGAATATTGGGGATGCGCTCCAGTTTGGCAAAGACGCGCTCCATGGCTAACAGGGACATTTGCAGGCTGGCAAAGTTGCTGCCAATCGACTTGATGGGATGATACAACATCAGCAAAGCCGTAATGAAGGAGACGAAACCGCCCGGGGTCAATTGACCGGATGTAATCAGGTAACTGCCCACCCAGATGACGCCGGCAATACCGATAGAGATGATAAAGTGCATCATCGGCGTCAGCAAGCCGGTGCGCTTTGTCATCTTCATGCCCAACTTAAAGACAGCGCGCAACGCTTCGTTAAACTTAAAACTGGCATACTCATACAGGTTAAAGGATGAAATGACGCGGTTGCCAGAAAAAGCCTCGTTATAGTGGGTCATGACCTGAGCACTGGAAAAGACCGTTTTGTCCATAATGCTTTTGATTTTCTTGCGCACGCGGGTCAGCGGCAACAACGCACCGAACAAAACAACCAGCGCAATAATAGACAATTGCCACGAGTTCCAAATCAACACGCAAATCAGTGAAATGGAAGAAAACAGGCGGGTTGTGAATAATTTTAAGTTGGCTAACAGGCCGCTGCACGCCAATTCGGCGTCTTGGTTAAAGCCGAACAAAACGCTGCCGGACGTGTTGCGGTCAAAGAAGCGGGCATCCTGATGAATAAGCTTGCGGAACAAGTCTTTTTTCAGGTCCATGGTAATTTTTTGCCCGACCCATGTGTTCAAATAAGTGGCCGAATAGTTGAGCAGGCTTTGCGCAAAACTGAAAATAATCACCAACAAGGGCAGGAAAGAGGTCGCTTGAGCGCTCTTTTCAATCATAACCACATCCATATAGGGCTTAAGCACCCACGCAATCACCGCGTCCATCGCGCCCAACGGTAACGTTACCAAAATGGCTAAAATCGCGCGGAACAGATAGGGCTTCACATACGGATAAATCTTGCGGTAATTGACAACAAGATTCATTTGTTTGAGTTTGTTTATGGGCTGTATCCCAAATGGCATAAAATACCCTTTCCGTTAAATTGAGTATTCAGCATTTAACAACAAAAGACAAGTAAAGTCAAGCATTTTTTGCTTTGCCTGACCTTAAGGGGCGGGATAGGTGAAGTTGCCACCATTGGCATCATAGAACATGGTGTGGCTCACATTATCATACATACCGGCTTTGTTGTTTTCGTCATATGCCGGTCGGAAATCACGAACAAGCGACCCATTTGTCCATAACTTACAATAAAAAATCCTGGATTTTGACAGGCCGAGGTTGGCTGATCCCTGGACTCTGCGGCCAAAAATAATCGTTTCATAGGCGGTCGATATGGTGGGATTATTCCAGGGATCCTGACGCGACCAGCTGTTCAGGGAGACACTATTTTTGTCCATGGTATAGGTGTATATTGTGTTGGCCGCTACTCTGGGGAAACCGTTGCTATTAGAGTCTTTTTCCCAATCAGTGCCAAAAATATAGGTTGTTCGGGAACTAATGCCGGACAATCTGAAACCCTCCACTTGAGTCGTGGAGCCGTTTGAGCCGAAAATACCGGTATAAGTGCCACTACTTAATTCTGTATACATAAATTTAATGTCAATTTTACTGTTGGTCGTTGGATAAAAGGCTGTATTGATATACTGACTGCCCGAAGATTGTATATATTCAACCGGCGTGTATTCCTTGCAGAGGTGTTCAACACAAGCCACATAATTGGCCGACGCCGGACAATCAACATATGTATCACAGGATGGCGGCTCACATGTTTCGACATATTTATTCCAGTCGGAGCCCGTCGGACAATTACACTCGGTCGCCCCCGGACCAACATCAGTGTCCGCGCCC
>JAGDDD010000007.1 GCA_017958225.1 Alphaproteobacteria bacterium | reverse complement strand
CTCAAATCCATATATAAAGGCACGCGCAAGGGCATCAGCGCCAATATTTGCAACAACAAGATACTGAAAAAAGGAAGATGATCAACCAACCAGTATTGCAAAGGAGCGGACATACGCATCGGGGCTATTCCTTCTCACAATCTTTGTCCGGTAACAAGCCCCCCAGACCCAGATTCATCAACCGCACAAATACAACCTCTTCCTGACGCACGAAAGGTGCCACCTTGATGGCATCTTCCGACACCGATACCACCGTGCCGACGGCCAAGCCCACGGGATAAACACCGCCATGACCGGACGTCATCACATAATCGCCCTTTTTCACCTCGGCATTTTCGGGTAACGCAGTCAAAGTCAACAAGGTCGTGTTATCGCCTTCCACAACACCTAAATATTTTTGTTGGCCCACCATCACAGGCACGCGCGAGGTAAAGTCGGTCAGCAACAACAGACGGGATGTCCAACGCCCCACATGCACAACGCGGCCAAAAACCGCTGCCTGATACAAGGCCACATCGCCTTTTTGAATCCCATCTTTACGACCACCTTGGACCAAGACAGACCGCGCATAAGGTCCGCCGTTATCCACCAAAATACCGACCGTTTTATATTGCTTTTCTTCGGGAGAGACAAACGACAATTGCTTTTTCAGTGCCTCATTTTCCATCTGCAACCGCTCAACCTGATTTTGCCAATAAAGCAAGTTGCTATTTTCTTGGCGCAAACGCACATTTTGGTTGCGCACCGCCCATAACTCTTTTAAGTAATCAAGGCCCTGCTCTGCCCAACCGACCGGCACATACAGTGTTCGAGCAACATAGCCACCGGCCGCCGATGTCTTTTCACGCACACCGGCTATCATCGGATGATCGGACAAGCCGAAAATTAACAAGGCCACAGCCAAGAACAGATAAATATAGAGCTTAAACTGCTGATAAAGCGTTTTCAATAAATGAATACGTTGCAGTCGGCTTCTCACGGGACATCCTTATGCATTAATACATTGTGCTCAGGATATTGTCGTAGTTGCTCAATTCCTCTAGGGCGCGGCCTGTTCCCATAGCCACACAGGTCAAAGGATCTTCCGCAACCGTTACGGGCAGGCCTGTCGCCTGTCTAATGACCAAGTCCAAGTTACGCAACAGAGCGCCACCGCCGGTCATCACAATACCTCTATCCACAATATCTGCTGCCAATTCGGGCGCCGTGTGTTCCAAGGCTACCTTGACCGCTTCCACAATCTGCCCGACCGGCTCAACCAAACTTTCAGCGATTTGGCGTTCTGTGATAATCATTTCTTTAGGCACACCATTGACCAAGTCACGACCTTTAATTTCAATCTTGCGACCTTCGCCATTTTCGGGAATACAAGCTGAGCCAATCGCTTTTTTGATACGTTCTGCCGAAGATTCGCCCACCAACAGACTGTGATTTCTGCGAATATATGAGATAATGGCCTCATCAATTTTATCGCCACCCACACGCACAGACCGCGAATACACTATATTACCCAAGGAAATAACCGCCACTTCCGTCGTGCCACCGCCAATATCTACGATCATACTGCCGGACGGTTCGGAAACAGGCAAGCCGGCACCAATTGCCGCCGCCATCGGCTCATCAATCAAGAACACTTTTTTCGCTCTGGCGCTTTCGGCCGCTTCTTGAATCGATTTGCGTTCCACAGCGGTTGAACCCGACGGCACACAAATCACAATGACCGGACGCGGAAAGATATTCCGACCGACAGCCTTGTAGATAAAGCGACGAATCAGTTCTTCTGCCACCACAAAGTCAGCAATCACACCTTCACGCAACGGACGAGTCGCTTGTATCTGCCCCGGTGTGCGGCCCAACATCTGCTTTGCCTCATCACCCACGGCAATCACTTGTTTTTTACCTTTGATATCGGCAATAGCCACCACAGACGGCTCATTGAGCACGATTCCCCGACCTTTGACATAAACAACGGTGTTAGCTGTGCCTAAATCGATAGCAATGTCCGAGGAAAACATTGTTAAAAGTTTATGCATCTTGTTTGTCAATTTTGCGATTTTGTTAGATATTGGCATAGTTTTCTCCTTGATGTTAGGCTCTTTTTTTTAATTCATACACCAAAGAAAGCCATTTGACAATAAAAAAAGCAACATTTTTTCAAAAAGTTTGCTTTCTTGACAAAGTGTGCTACAATACCAAAATAAAAAAGGAGTATGATATGACAAAAAAGATAACACCTTCTCTTTCTTCCGACACAGTTAAACCGGCCGGAAAAAATCTGACAGCACGCATCATTGTGTGGGTCTTGCTCGTCTGTGTCGTTACCGGCGTGGTATTTGCTATTCGCCAACGCAGAGCCTGGGCCCCTGCCCCGCAAGGCCGACCAGCGCCCGTGGTAAAAAAAGAAGTGACCTGCTCGGATCGCCTGGCCCAATGCCAACGTGAAAAAGGGCAACTGCTTGTCCGAATCCAAGAAGCGCAAACTGCGCATGTGCCGGCCCGCACATTTGAACTGTCTATGAACTTAGCGCAACAACTGACTGCCGGCTTGCCTTTTGCCACAACTTTGGCCGCCCTTCAAAGCGAACTGCCCACGCAACGTAGCCTTGACGAATTATCCGAGCGCCTGGCCGCCTATACGCAACAGGGTGTGCCGACGATGGTCCAACTGCAACAGCGCTTGGCCGACCTTTTGCGACAGCAAACAACCAAGGCGCCCACAGCCACATCTGGTGCTTGGTATCAACAAGTTTGGAACTATGTGCGCCATATGGTAACGGTGCGCCCAACGCACTTTTCAAATTGTCGGAAGGATACCTGCCGACTGGCTAAGGCTCTCCAGGAATTACAAGAGCAACGTTTAACCGCCGCCATCAAGACATTGGAAGATGTCATGCCGACCACGGCGGTATCGCAACTTTTGGAAGATATGAAAGCCCGCGCGTTCGTGGCTGATTATCTGGCTCAATTTACCACAACACAGGAGGCTGCCCAATGAAAACCTTATTGCGTTTTATCATCCTCGTTCTGATTATTTGCGCGGGCGCTTGGGCATTGAACGAATACACAGGCCTGATTACTGTAACCTGGTTAGGCTATGAGATTCAAATATCTGTCTTTAATTTTGTTTTGTTGTGTTTGGTGGCCTTGTTGGCTTTCCGGCTTATCACTTTCCCATGGCGGTGTGTGCGTTGGTTGCGTAAGGCCTTCCGGAAAAGCAAAGACAATGAGAAAGATCGCTTTATTGCGCAAACTTTAACCATTGCCCTGGCCGACAATGATACCTATAAGGCAGTGCAAGCCAAGCGAGCGGACAAGTTCTTTGCGCCTCACACAGCCGCCAACCTGCTGATTAAAGCTCTTTTGACGCCGACAGCGGATGTGTATCGTCAGTTGGAGGCCTTGCCCGAAACCGACCTGGTGGCCTGGAAATACCAACTGGAACAGGAAATTCGCCTGGGACGTTTTGTGTCAGCGCAAGAGATTTTGGAGCGCGCTTTGTTAAAATACAAGCATGTGCCTTGGTTGCTGAAAACCGCCATGACCGTATATACCTATAATCAGGTGTGGAACAAGGCGTTGGATGTGCTCAACACGCTTTATAAGATCAAGGCTATTCCGGCCAAGCGCTACACAGAGCAAAAGGCTCTCCTTTTATTTTATATGGGACAGTTAAAGGCCGCCTTTGCCGCAGCGCCCTATTTACCGCCGATTGCGTTGGCATGGGCCAAACAAAACCCCAAGAAGGCGACTAAGATTTTACAAAAAAGTTGGGAAACTTACCCGACAATTGAAGTTTATCGTGCTTATATGCAATCTTTGGGTCATTTGGAGCCCCAGGCTTATTACAGAAAAGCCGAACAATTGACGGCTAAAGAGCCAAATTCGCGTTTAGGCTTTTTCGTGCGTGCTCAAGCGGCTTTGTCGGCCGGCTTTTATCGTCAAGCCCGCGAGGAATTAGATGCTTATCTGGAGCACTACACCTTATCCGTGCCTGTCGCTCTGCTTTATGCCGAACTGGAAGAACAGGAGAATCCGGCCACCGAAAAAGCGATGGTCTGGACACAAAAGGCAAAGACAGCCGAGCCGTTGGCTTTTTATCATTGTCAAGTTTGCGGACATCCGACCAGCGACTATGTGACAGTGTGCCCGCAATGCCATAATTTCGGCGAGTGTGTCTAAATGCGCATTGTCTTGTATCAGCCGGATATCCCTCAAAATACAGGCACCATTTTGCGCATGGCGGTGTGCTTTGGGCTGGGCGTCGATATTATTGAGCCTTGCGGTTTTCTGTGGGATGATAAGTTGCTCAAGCGCGCCGGCATGGACTATCTGCCCAAAGCCTTGATGACCAAGCATTTGTCCTGGGAAGATTTTTTAGCTCATAAAGCCGAAGGACGTTTGGTGCTATTGACGACAAAAGGCAGCCAACCTTACACGCAATTTGCTTTTCAACCGAATGATTTTCTGTTATTCGGGCGTGAAAGTTGCGGTGTGCCCGACGAAGTTCATCAAAGGGCCGATGCACGCCTGCGGATTCCCATGCAAGAGGGCGAGCGTTCACTCAATTTGGCTCTATCCTGCGCCATAGCCACGGCCGAAGCGTTACGCCAAACCGGACAATTTCCGTCGGCTTAAAGCCTTATCTCCCCACTTTAAAAAAATACTTGACAAAAAGTGCGATTTCGTGTATAATCCGCACTAATCAACCACAAAAAGGGAGAAGAACAATGCGAAAAGTACCTGTGATGAATGGCCAAGTTGTTAAAACCGGCGCTTATACTGTTTTTAATATGAACGACGCGGATACCACAAACCTGATAACACCGCCTTTTGAAGTCGGCGCTGTGCAGAACTATAAACCTGAAGGTTGGAAGGTGGCTATTACACCCACAGGGACGATCCTTTGCGATTATTATCAGCATGGCAAACGCAAGGAAGGCCTGCAATTACAATTGGACAAAAGCGCCAAAGCAGTCGTCTATCACATCAAAAAACCTATCCCCTGCCCCCGAAACCTGTTGCGCCCAAGCGCTTTGTCGATTATGCCTGGTTGCGCAAATTAAAAGGTAAAACACAAGAACGCAGTTAAACCGGCATATGGTAGCGGCCGGCCAGCACCAGCACATGTACTTCTTGAACGCCGGCTTTGCGTAAGGCCGTCGCACACGCATCCAATGTCGCACCCGTTGTCCGCACGTCATCTATCAGCAAAACACGTCGCCCTTTCAAGTTGGCGCGTGATTTGACCGCGAAAGCACCCTGCACATTCTTTTTTCTTTGAGTCGCGCTGTCGTGCCCTTGGCTTTTGGTGGCGCGCACACGAACAAGTGCGTCCGGCAGTAGGGTCTTCCCAGTCTTTTTCGCCACATACTGTGCTAACAGCAAGGCCTGGTTGTATTTGCGCTGACGCAGACGGGAAGTATGCAAAGGCACCGCCATCACCGTATCGCACTTGGCAATTTGCTCTTTGCCAAAGGTCAGCAGCTGCTGAGCCAAAAAGGGTGTCATATCCGTTCTGTCGGCGTGTTTGAAGGGCAAAATCAGCCGTTTTGAGATATCATCATACACCATAATGGCGCGCGCGGATGTATATCTGGGCTTATGGGCTAGGCACTGTGTGCATACCGCGTTGGTTGTCACCTCATAAGGCCGACCGCACAATGGGCATGAGGCCTCTGCCGGAATATAGCGAATCTGCGTAAAGCAGTCCGGGCACAAGCCGCTTTTATAGGTTACCAACTGCCCACATAAAAAGCAGCGCGGCGGCATCAACACATCCAACACAAACGAGAAGGCTTGCATTATTTTTATCATAGTGTATAGTCTATAACAGATTTGAGCGCAAAAGACAAGAAAGGATTGCTCATGACATGTCAAACATTTACCAAGAAAGACGGGCACACACTGGCCTATGAGCAATACAATGCGGATCGCCCCTGTGGTGTGATTTACCTGCACGGACTGTTGTCGTCGCGCAAAAGCAAAAAGGGGCAGTTTTTACAATCTTTTGCCGAAAGCAATAACCTGGCCTATTTGGGTTTTGATTTTACCTCGCATGGCGATTCGTGGGGGGAGCCGACCGATTGGCGTATCGGGCGTTGCCTGGAAGATGCTATGGAAATTATTCCGGCCCTCACAAAGGGACCGCAAATTATTGTCGGAAGCAGCATGGGCGGTTGGATAGGCTTATTGCTGGCCGAAAAATTGCCTGACAAAGTCGCCGGTTTTTTGGGTTTGGCGGCCGGTGCCGACTTTATGCAATACGTCTGGGATCACACGCTCAACGAACAGCACAAGCAGGCTTTGAAAAAAGGTCACGTATTCGGGCCCAGTGAGGCGACACAGGGCTATTGTTTCTCGTATCCCATGTTTGAGGACGCGCGACAATATTATATATTGGGCCGAAAAATTGCCTATCAGGGGCCGGTGATTTTGATGAACGGAGACGAAGATAAACTGGTGCCCTTGGATACACCCTTTAAAATCAAGGACAATTTAGAATCGGACAATGTGCAAATCTGGATCAACAAAGGCTCGGCACATAACCTGGCCACGCCCATAGATTTACAACGTATAGCGCGTGCTATCCGCGCCCTGCTTGAACAAAAATAATTCGACCTATTGACAGAGCCGACGTTTTGTGCGAACATGTGATCCATGAGACAAAGGATGACACATAAAGTGCAAACGGGTCGGTCAATGATAGAGATGCTGGCGGTTATCGCCATCATCGGTATATTGAGCGTGATTACCTTTTGGGGCTATGAGATGGCGATGGCTCGGTATAGGGCTAACGAGGTCATCAAGAACACCAACATGTTCGCGTTGAGCATAGAAAACCAGTTT
>JAGDDD010000006.1 GCA_017958225.1 Alphaproteobacteria bacterium | reverse complement strand
GGGTCAATTCGTCCTCGCTTGTTCCCTGGCATGTACTATCGCACCAAACGCACTCTTCTTGATCTGAGTGCATTTTATATCCTTTTTTACAAACACATGGGCTCCATTGCGTTTCGGCATTAATATCGTCGGTCCAACCTCGGGTTGCATCACAATCGCAAACACAGGAGTCTGTGCGTACACGGCCACGCCCCGCGTTCGAACATTCCTCGCATTTTCCTTCATGAAGCGCCGTGTTGCCCGTGCAGGCCGTCCACCGCGGCTTGTTACACATTCCCGATATTACACCCGCCGCGTTATCCGCAAAACCGCAACCTTCTGCCGGATCGGGGTCGTTCACACAATAGGAAACCTCACCACTGGGTAAGCAACATTGTCCTATCGCACAGTCCTCAGCCGCGTTACAAATGACTCCTCCCACAGGCGGCTCCACAGTACCTCCACCACCGATGGTGCGGCTGAAATCTACATTGCCCAAAGCGACACGTTCAATCGGATACGTTACCTTTAAATTAAGGCGATCTTTGGCGTTGGTCGAGTTCAACTCACCACACAAACCGGCCGGCGTAATGGAGTCGCCTTTAACGCTATAACCAGGATTGCAACTGGCAGTCCCCGCAAAAATAGCTCCCACAGGCCGAGGCGACAAGGTTTTGGATTCTCGCACCATCTCTGCCCATTTATGACAATCTTCACGCGTTACATTGCGGGCAATAATAATGAAATTGCGCGAACCTTCCTTATTTTCTTTACAATGAAACCAGGGTGTTTCTTCCCCCTTCTTTGCACTCACCTTTTCCGTACCCGGTATCTGAATCCAGCCGCCTGGACCTTCGGCTTCCGCTTTGGCAGATGTGCTTAAAGCCACAGAACGACGGGCAAACTCGCTGAATAACTTATTGGCGCGGTTACGACCCAAAGCGTCCGGTAACCACAAAATCGCCCCCGCTGCCAATAATGCCATAATACCAATCACGGCTAATACTTCCACCATGGAGCGACCGTGCATCGTATGTGTGTTTGTGTGTGGCTTAAACATTGTGTTACCTCTCCTCAGAGTTCTACTATTGAGAGCATTGTAACACACACTTTTCGCGTGCGCAAGCACTTTTTTACTTTTTCAGGCATTTATAGGCGGATTTTTATGCGGCCGCCTGTTTTCTGCGAATTTTTGGCCTGTAAAAAAGACTGGACGGGCGCGCCGGTTTGTTGTATAGTCTGTGCCATGTCTTTGAAAATGCGAATCGAAAGTAAAAAAGTTCAAGTGTTGGCCGCGCTCGTGTTGGGCGCTTTGGTCTCGGTCGGGTTTGCGCCGCTGTATTGGTGGCCGATTACCTTCATCGCCTGGGCGGCCTTCTTATATATATTATTGACACGACCGGTATGCGGGTGGCTGTTCTCTTTCGCCTTTGGCTTTGGCACAGGCGCGGTCAGCATGGCCTGGATTGTGCACGCGTTAGCCATTGAGAACGGGATGTTCCTGTGGGCCGCTCCGTTTGCTATCGGCGGTTTTGGCCTGTTGTTCGGCGTGTTTGCCGGCCTGGCTGCCCTGCCCTTGCTCAAAGCGCGCACCCCGGTCCGCAAGTTATTTGCCTTTGCGACAGCGTGGACGTTACTGGAAATGTTGCGCGCTGTTTTCTTGACCGGCTTTCCCTGGAATCTGCTCGGCTCAATTTGGGTCAATACGCCGGCGGTGTTGCAAATGGCGGCTGTCGGTGGTGTCTATCTGCTGTCTTTTTGTTCGATTATTGTGTTTGGCCTGCCTGTATTGTTTGTAACCAAAAAGCGGGGGTTGGCTTATAGCATTATTTGCGTTGCCCTGTTATGCGTGGCATTAGGGCAAATGCGGCTTGTCAATGCGCAGGAAAACGCTCTGACCGGCATCAAGGTGCGCCTGGTGCAGCCCAATATACCGCAGGTGCTCAAATGGAATAAAGACGAGGCGGAAAAATCTTTTCTGAAACTGATACGCCTGTCCAGAAGTGATTCGTCAGTGTCGCACATTTTATGGCCGGAAGCCTCTACGCAATTTTTACTGCCCAACGATGAAGGCGCCCGCACTATGACGATGCAGGCCCTGAAACAAGGGCAACTGCTGATTGCCGGCACTTTGCGGCGCACGGAAACAAAGCACTACGCCAACTCTATTGTGATAATTGACGATTTGGGCAATATCAAAGGGGTCTATGACAAGGCGCATTTGGTGCCTTTTGGTGAGTTTGTGCCGCTGGCCGAGTGGCTGCCTTTGCGCAAACTTGTGCAGATGAGTGAAGATATCCAGGCCGGTCCGTCCGTCAAGACGCTGCGCGTGCCTAATGCGCCTGCAGCCGGTTTCTTGTTGTGTTATGAAGGAATCTTTCCCAAACAGGTCGTGCAACCAGACACACAGCCAAAATGGCTGATTATTGCAACAAATGACGCGTGGTTTGGCAACAGTTTCGGGCCTTATCAGCACTTGGCCGCTGCGCAATTGCGTGCAGTGGAAGAAGGCTTGCCGGTGGTCCGCGTGGCCAATTCGGGCATCAGCGCGGTCATCAACCCCTATGGACGAATCCTTGCCTCGTTGCCTTTAGACACGGAAGGCGCTTTAGACAGCACGATTCCTTTGGCGCTGGAAGGTGCAACGCCCTTTGCGCACACACCTTTATATGTCTATGTGTGCATAGGATTAGCCCTACTTTTAGCCACCTTATATACAACTAAAAGTAGTAGACTTTAATTTTTCTTGACCAAAAAAAATATTTTGTTTATGATGATATTCTATCAACAACGGAGGATATGATTATGCGAAAGAAATCTTTACACGGACCGAATCCCGTCGATGTCTATGTCGGAAAGCGTATGCGTATGCGCAGAACCTTGCTTGGTCTCAGCCAGGAAGAATTAGGGAAAGCTTTGGGTGTTACCTTTCAACAAGTGCAAAAATACGAAAGAGGCACGTGTCGCGTGGGCGCCAGTCGCTTGTGGGACATTGGTCAAGCCTTAAACACGCCTGTGGCTTTTTTCTACGAAGGTCTGGAAGACACGGAAGGCTTTAACGCCGGTGCGCCCAATGGTGTGCGCGTTCTGGCCGAAACAACGGTGAAATTGGACGAAAATATGTTCAATCGCCGCGAAACTTTGGAATTAGTGCGCAACTATTATAAAATCACCGACAGAAATATGGCCAAGAAAATTGCCGAACTGATTAAATCTATGGCCTCTTCCGACGAACAAGACAAGTCATAAACATAGCCCTTTTTCTATCTTGATGGATCAGGGTTTGTTTTCTAAATGAGTGAGGAAGGAAAAGATGATCGTAGATGATGAACTGTCGCCAGATATGCGCGAAACGTTAGATGCTTTGCAAAACTATGTTGATCGCAGTTTGGTTATTGTGCCCAGGCGTCCCTCCGTCGCCATGATTCGCGCAGCACAGAGCATCTGTCCGCTGACACCTACGCAAATTCGTCGTATTTACGACATTATGCTGTGGAGTGTTGATATCGATTCTGAAATTGAACAGCATTGATTTTTCCTCTCAGTGCATCATGGGGCTCAGATGAGCCCCATTTTTTTGACAAGAGAGGAATATGCCAGATTTTTTTTGAAAAAACGCAAGCGTAACAGCCAGCGTAAAAACACATATTGAAAAATCAGCCAAAAACTATGCATTTTTAATCTTCGCCTGTCCGATATTTAAGGCCAGAACATCCAGGAAACGTCGCGCCTTTTCGCAGATGGCATTGGCCGACTTTGACGGCCACAGGGCACACAAAGCACTGGCGGCTGTTACCACGGACGAAATGGCGACATAAATCCCTTCTAAATTATTCATAATAAACTCCATAAGCACTCCTATTCATTAAACCATCGCGTCATTGCCATATCTACACCGCTGAGGCATAGCGCCGTAAATAAGGTAACGACAATTATTGAACAAGCCCTTTTTAAAGAGGCCAGCTCACTTTTTCTGACAAAGCGTTTTTCAACCTCTGTCATAACGGATACGGAAAAAGTCAAAAAATCATTGTGCAATTTCTGCAACTCTTTATTCGTTTTTTCCATGCCGTTTTTCAGCTCCTTGATCGTTTGATTTAGCACATCAAACTGCCCCATCAATTTGCCCATTTCTATTTTGATCTCTGTCATTAGAGTAATTCCTTGTAAAACAAAAAGCGGCCGACTTGTGCCACCGACGCCAACCGCAAAGCCCAAGCCGCATCCTGGTTTTTATCGTGATATAAAGTCGCGCCATGTGTAGCGTCTGGTATAAAGCCTTTTAATGCGCGCGAAGCAATGCGCAAACAGGTCTGATAAATGCGTTCTTTCTGCGCGTCAGGAAACCATTGATCCTGTCTTTGCCAACAAGAAAACTGAAAAGGACACAGGCACACCTGCTCCGGCGTCTTTCCCCACCAGGCTTGATTGTGTGTATGCGCATATTTGACCCTGTTCATAATCAAGCAGGCCAAAGCCTCTTGGACAGACAGGCTGTCCTGTCCGACTTCGCCATACAGTGTCAGTGCCATAATTTCTTGTTGTGTCATTATTTTCTCCTTATAGTTTTACATCATCCAACGATAAAATATGCGCCTTACCAAAGCGCCAATCCGCGACCTTATGCACGCGCGCCGCCTGTGTTTTAGGCAGACGCACCGGCTCGGCCAACAGGCAACCGGCCACAGCATCCAACCCGTCATCATGCATAGATCCGGCGGGGTGCCAATCTTTCATTTCCTGTATAAAAGGCGTATCAAAAACGCGCTGATGGACATACAAAGCGCGGTTGGCCAAGACAGCGTCGAAAGCATCTATAATGCGCAGACTTTTCTTGGCTGTTGCGCTTTTTTCAAAGACACTACACCGCACCCCCTGTCGCGCTATTTCTTGTCGGAGCAACTCCGGCAAAAACTTACCGATACCGTTGGTTTCTATATACAGCACCGGCAAATGATATAACTTCAGCAACGCCACAACGATAGAACATTGTTCACGAGCGGACTCCTGCGTATTGTCAATGCGGATATAATGGACATCATGCAAAAAATAATGCCCGCAAGCGTCGGCAAACAAACAGGCAAAAACACTATTGTCCCCCTGCTCTTTCTTACCAAACGCCGGATCCCACCAGGCTGTTGCCGACACCAATTTTGTTTGATTGAGCAGTAACTCAGCAATACCGTTAGCCTCGTGATAAACAAGTTCGTCGGTATATTTTTGCAAGTGGGCAATGTTGAGCCGACTTTCCGTCAAATCCACCGGCTGCAAGAGCATTTGGCTTAAAAACTTCAGCGGACCGGTGCGCTTTTTCAATTGCTCAATCGCCTGTAATGAAAAGCGTGCCGGCCAAGCCGACTGCCCTTCGGCGTTTAACAAAGGAATAACCAATTTTTCAAAATAGGCCAGGAAACCGTCAGGCTCTGTGTTGTAAATACTGTCATAAGTATGCGGTGTGCCAACAAATAACATCATCCCGTCAGGTGTTAAAACAAAATCTAATTCGGTTAGTTTTTGCCGCAGGTCTTCTCTTTTGCGCGCAGTATCGCAGGTTTTAGGCACTTCCACATCATCACAGACAATCAAATCTGCACGACAACCCGTAATATTGCCCGATAACCCTTGCGCCAAAACAGACGGATCACGCAACTCCAAAGGACGCACGACGGTAAATCTGTCCGATGCCCACTGATCTTTATGTTTCGGGCGCAGACTTTTTGTCAAAGGATGATGTTCGATAATGCGTTTGACATTACGCACCATCTTTTTGGCTAACTCATAATCTGCCGAGACAATCAAAATACGCGTTGCGGCTTTGACCAACAAAACCCAAGCACAGAACAGCCCGACCAGCGTAGATTTGCCGGAACTTCTAAACGCCATAAGCAAGGCTTTTCTTTTCTCGCCTCGCCAACATTTTTCTAAAAAATAGCACATTTTGCGATGATGTAAAGGAACGGTCAAGCCCTGCATGCTGCACCAAATCCAGACGAACTCTTGTAAATTACAATTCATATTCTGTATCCTGTTGCAACGACATCTGCGCTTTGGACAGCCACTCTTGTGCCGAATTATCTTCCGAGCCGGCCTGCACAATCTCGGACAAGCGCAACAGAGCCACCACATGCGCCAATGCGTTTTTACATGCCGTATGATAGGCGGAAAACTCCTTCACCTCGTCTGCAGGCGGGCGGCTGCTGAAATCATCATAAGCGCAAAATGCCTTTAAGATTTTTTCGGGCAGCACACCCGTAATGTGCTCTTTAACACTTGAAATGGTTGTCATATACAGCCCCTTTTAAACCAGCAAGGTCATAGCCCCTTTAAGCAAAGAACTCCGTTTCGCCCGTTTGATTTTTTGCTTAAAATCGCGGTCTAATTCACGATTTTTCTCGGTGTTTTCATCTTCCAAACGTTTAATCACCGCGGCCGCAGATCCGTCCGAGGGCGACAAGCCCATCCCACCCATTTTGGCACGATAGGTGGCCAACTGACTTTTCAGTAAATTAGCGTTCTCGCGTTTGGTGGAATTGAGTTGATTTCGTTCGGCCTTGACGGTCGCGCGGCTATCACCGATGACCGCGTCAGCCAACGCTGTTTGTAAATTATCCAGTTTTAAAACTTCTCCCATTATTCACTCACTTTCATTTCACAACTGATTGATACAATTTTGCATGGACGCGGCACATCACTGCGTACCTGCCATAAAGGCGTTATGCCATTGCGGCACCAGCCCAACGCACGAATACAGATGTCTTTTGTCTGAGCCTGAGGCGGCGCATCAAACACAAACTGATCCGATATTTCCGGCACAATGTATTCAAACAATCCGTTGCCGACATCAGCCTGTAGGGCGTAAGTATCCACCACACGGAAAGACACTTTAATAAGACGCACTGCCGATAAAGGCAAAGTGCCGACAGATGACAAAGTGACCGGCGGCAAAGGCACAATGATATGCGTAAAGCCCAAACCGACCTCTATGCGCTTACAGGCCGGCACAGTAACTGTGTTACCCGAAATCTCTTGATCTTGTTGTATCACATCATCCGCAATAATTTTGGCCTTTTTGCCATTTAAGATTTGAACGCCGGACCAGGTGGTATGTTCCTGACTATCCGCGCCCAAAATAGCGCAATCGGTATGTGTTTCTTCATCCAACACTTCCAAGGTGCGTGTGCCGTCGCGTTCGACCAGAACATAGACATCCTTGCCCAACACAGCCACCGCTTTGAACGCGCCTTGTGTTACCTGTTGGCTCCATGCCAGAACCTCTTCTGTTCGATAGTTGGTTAAAGTCGCCATCGTGCCATCAGCCATCACGATATAAACCAGGCGGCGCATATCGTCATACGATAAATCAACCGGCTGTTTGATTAAATGATGCGACAGCAAAGACAAATCTTTGGCCTGATAGGCTTGCTCTAGATCTTGAAACAAGAACTCACGGATATCCGTGCCCAAGGCGGATACAAAAATCGTCGCGCCGGACACATCTATCGGTTGCACCGTTGCATATAAGGGCGAGCCAATACGTGTTTGCCTTTTCAGTTGAATACTTTGTGGTGTCAAAGGATCTCCGGACACCATCCACTCGGAACCAGATGTAAAAATCTGTAAATGCCGACCGGACACCATACCTCGAATAGCATTGACCTGATCTGACAAAATGCTAAAGGCAATAGCATTGTCGTCTAAACCAGTGCCCAAATCAAAGTTCATGATGTAAAAACTTTTTGAAAACCACAGTTTATTGGGCAAATCGCGCGAGCCACCAATAACAAGTCGTCCCTGATAGAAAGTCACTGTTTGCGGGTAACCGCGCGCTGCTGAAAAAGCGGACTCGCTCCAATCGGTGACGGGCCCAACATTATTCAAAGTCGCACATACTGTCCCTGTCGCGTGCGTGCTGTCAGTCACTGCTGTAATTTTCACATCGCCGGCGGCCATATAAATATGACTGCCGACATGAGCGGCTTTAAACACGGCAGCACTGGCTGTCAAAGTCGTTGTGCCGGTCAAAGCCGAACTGCTCATTTGAACAGAGTCATCCACAAAACGCCCGACAGGCTCTAACAAGCGCCCTGTCGCTGCAGTATCAAACTTCCAATTGGCAATAGTCCATACGGTGTCACTGCTTCGTGTAATCTGTTTGGGCGGATAATTCGGATGCACAATCAACAAGACATCTGCGCTTTGTGTCCAGGAAATAAAGGGAATATCGGCACTGGTCCAAGGCGTTGTGATGGTGGCCTTCAAGACCTCATCCTTATAAACTTTGATATTTTCATGCCCCATCACTAGCAAATAGGTTTGCTCGGTATTAAAGGTAAAGGGAATTAGTTTTTGTGCCCCGCTTACCGCGGAAACAAAACGAAAGCCCGGTCGCCGAAAGACACCGCCGATGGAGTCGATAAATATATTCTGCAGTTGCAGTGCGCCGTTATCATAAGCCTTTAAATCTGTCCGACCCAACACATCCGTGGAAATAGCGCCCGAAGTAAAATTGGTTTTATGATTGATGATAACACTCATTATGTTCTCACTCCGATTAAAGGAAAATCTTCTATGGCTTGCGGAACAGATTGCTGCGCGTCAATCAGTTTGGCCTGTGCATAGGCGCTGTCCGCCATCTTGTTGAGAAAGTCCGCCCGCGTTGTGCTTTCTGTCAAAGCCAGGCAAAACTCCGCCGACAAACGCATAATCAATAAAGAGGCAAAAAAGGCCGGAAAATTGGCTTCCATAGGCCGGAAAATATATGTCAAAATGACGTTTTTGGAATTGCACTGCAATTTATCTTCACAGATACGATAATTGACGCCTTGACCGCGCTGTCCCGAGCCAACAGAAATGGCTCTTAAAAAGTCACTGGGCAGTTGAAATGAATAAGTATAATCGGCCTTGGGTGTCTGTGTCAGTAAAGGTAAAGTGACTTGCGCCGTCGCAAAACGCCAGGGATAAGATGATAATAACGCATCTCGTGTTGTTTCATACAGGGCTTGCGCTACCTGTGCCTCGGCGGTTCCTTCATTAAAAGAGGTAATGCCTTTTGCGCCAATTTTAACCAAGGCTTTAGCACATAAGGCAATCGATGTATAACTCATAACACACTCCTATAAAAAAGAGGGGAGAAATGACTTCTCCCCTCTCCGTTTTTTAATCTAAGCACTTCATTGTAATCACGCCGTTTTTATCAATCAAACAAGCCCCTTGGCTCATCATATTGTTGATAAAGTGTGCGGCATAATCACCATGCCATGTAATATCTGTTTTGATATCCATGCCGATGGCTAAACCGACGGCATTTTTATGATAGACAAAACAGGTGTGATACGGATTGTTATTGCTGTCCGTTCCTGTCGGCAAACCGTTAATCATAATCCAGTTGATGCCGAGCCATTTACGCGTTTCACAACCCGCGACATAGGGGCCTTGATTGCCCACATAGTCCGCAGATGAAAATTCGGTAATGCCCAACAAATCGTTCCACTGATCCGGACCGACCAACGCATAACGATCTCCATCATCCGGAATATCGTTGGTATTTAATGTATCAAAAGCATCTAAAATCAGGCTCTTGGTCAAAGTCGTCGGGTTCGCCGTAACGGTTGTGGTAGAGGTCGCCATCGCCGTAATCAACAGGTTATCTGTTTTACGACCCAAAGCGTATGCACCGGCTTGCGCGACAGCACGACGCTCATCATGGCCGATTTTCAATTCGTCCAATGAATCGATCCACTCACCGGCATAATAGTCTGCCAATGTGCAGGTAATGGGGGTATGCGCCACTTCCATGACAGGCACTTGACCGTTGCGTGTTTTGGTCTGTGCCGTTCCTGTGCCGATAATTTGGAAAGTCGTAGAGGAACCTTGCACATCTGTTTTCACGCGAACAGTATTGCGCAACTTCGAGCCGATTTGCTGGTAAGCTGTCACAACATCTGCCTGGAAATGTTGCAAAAATGAGTTGTTAATTGTATTTGTCATAGTAAATATATCCTTTTATGGTTATTGTTAGACAATGTGTTCAAGTTATGAAGTATGGCTTCGCTTGACCGCACTGGGTGGGTTCTTGAAGGTCCTGCATCAAGCAAGATTTTCTTTAAGATTCTGTTTTAGACGGATACAAACGGTCAAAGCCTTTGGCGACTTTTGCGACCAATTCCGGATCTTGTTCTTTCCAGTATTTTGGATCCATCATCATTTTCTTTAATCCCGCCTCGGACAGAGTCTCATGCTCTCCCGGGCCTTGATAAGCCAAAATAGGCTCTTTTGTCTGCATCATGTGATACAAAGCCATCACACCTTCACAGGTGGTGGATAACGCATCCAAAAGGGTTTCGGACAGGTTTTGCTTGCCCCACTGATACAGTTGTTGGGAAATCTCGTTCCATTTATCTTCTGAGCCAAACTCTTTAATCAGGCTGGCGCGTTGCCGGTCGGCTT
>JAGDDD010000005.1 GCA_017958225.1 Alphaproteobacteria bacterium | reverse complement strand
GAGAGACAAGCTCGTTGACCACACAGCAACCAGCCGGAAGGAAACGGTGCTAAAGCTTGGATGATGGGTTTCACAGGCCTGTCGTCAACGATGGGCTTATTTTTTGCTCTCTTTTAGGGTTGTGTATTAACTTTTTAAGGAGAACAATTATGCTTATTTCCAACGTAAAACCGATTGAGCCGCAACACAACGACGAGATTGCCTTGCTCTTTAATAACATCGACCTGATTATATGCCACAAACAGCAAATTATGGCGCGCGCTGAGTATAAGAACATCCGTGTAAAAGGCACGGGCATTGACGGGCTGTTTATGGGACATCTGCCTTTGTTTTTGGGCGATTTGCTGACCTTGTGGGAGGCCGGCGCGTGGCGCAATCAACAAAAATTCTACTATCATTTGGGTGGCAGTCCGTTGAGCGGGATAAGCTTTTGCACTTATTGGCAGCATGGCCAGATTGCTTGCGATCGGAACACGCCCAGCTTCTGCACCTTGTTGCGGCCTGCGTGTCAGACGATTGAGGGTGGCAAAATCACGCCGGAAATCCGTCTGCCGAGCCAAAAACGCACGGAATCCGCGCTAAAGATTAAAGACCTGGTCCAGCAACTGGAAAGGTCATAAGGCAAAAATAAACCGAGGAACCCCTCATCGCTTGGGAGGGAACTAGCGCGTGGCTCTTAACCGGTCCTTTTGCTGCGGCTGGACATATATATGCCGAAAGATTCACCACAATCATTACAACAGTATTTAGGCGAAACGTCTGGTTCTATCACACACCCGCCGAGAACGATTTTGCCAAAGGCCACATCTCTTTCCAGTTTTTCGCTCCCATCCGGCAAGCCGAACAGATAACGCGCGAGATTGCGACTGCCGCATTTGGGACAACATAAGGGCTTACGTTTGACTTTTGGGCTCATTTCCATCCTTTTCCACTCCTACCCCCCATTATACCTGCAGATGGTGGGGGTGTCAAGGGTTAAACTGCATTGGTCGCGTGCGAAAGATAACCTTAAAAGGCCTGTTTGTCTAGCACTTGTAAAAAATTTTCAAAAATATCAAAAAAATGCTTGACGTAGGTTATTGTATGTTGTATAAATATATCTATATTCTAATAATAGAATACATCAACTGGGTGGAAGGGCGAAAAATGAAGCCATTTATCATTACTATTTGCAACGAGCGGGGCGAATATCCTTTGAATCTGGACGAAGGCGAGCAAATCGACCTGCGCGATTACACGTGTCGCGCCATCACAAGTGACTATCTGTCCGCTCTCAAGGTCTTTGCTACTCGCTGTCCGGAATATAAAACGATCGTTGAGATGTTGGAAAAAGGCTTTGAGCTGCATATTTACAAACGCAACGCGCATTAAATACGCGACGAGCAAGTGAGCGCTATACGCCCATAAGGCTGGTAAGTTGCCCCTGCATAGAAAGCCATCCCAAATCGTCACCGGAACGCGTTATGGCTGTTCGGCTTATAGAGATATATCGGAACAAACATGCCATCCACGGTCGATTTACGGGCATTTTTATGGTTGCATGCCGGTTGTTTTTAGTCTACACTCATCTCATATAAACAAGAAGCGATTACAAATATATGATTATTTTAATTACAGGTGCATCACATACAGGCAAGACTTTACTGGCGCAGAAACTGTTGGCAAAGTATCAATATCCGGTTGTGTCCATGGACTTGCTTAAAATGGGGCTCATCCGTAGCGGTCAAACTGATTTAACTGTTACCGATGATGACAAACTGACGGGCTATTTGTGGCCGATTGTCAAAGAAATGATTAAAACAGCCATAGAAAACAAGCAGCATTTGATTGTTGAAGGTTGTTATATTCCCTTTGCTTGGCAACAGGACTTTACAGAAGATTATTTAAAAGAAATCAAGTACATCTGCCTGATAATGAGCAAAAAGTATATCTTAAAGCACTTTGCGAATATTAAAAAGCATGCCGATATTATTGAACAACGGCTTGACGATAGCGATTTTACACAAGATAAAGCTCTCAAAGACAATGAGTTTATATGGCAACAGTGTCAAAAGCACGCCTTGCCTTATCATTTAATAGACGAAGAATACAACTTGGATATATAAGTAAAAAAATAACCTGCTTCCGTAAAGAAACAGGTTAAATTACAAAGGGACCTCGACATCCCACATGAAAAATAGTATCTAGCAACTTACTTATATTTTTTCACATAAGGATTAAAACATTGATAAAAACGACTAACAACATCGAACATCCACGGCAAATAAGAAGCTTGATCCTTTGCTAAATCAAATTTTTTCCGAACTTCCATATAAGAGGATTTCCGACCTTCTTGATGATTCCAGGTTAGAGCAAATCCTAATTTTGTTTCTATATCCGACTTATGCTCTTCCAAAAATCTATATAAATCGTAATTATCCCGAATATATAACTGACACCCTATTTCATTTTCTCGAGTTGCGCTGTGTAAGTCAATATGAGCTTCAGACGAACCAATTGAGATTGAATACCAATGTTGAGGTCGAGGTGTTTGTAGACTAAACTTCGGATTCCTTTGTTGAGCATACTCCTTAAAGTCAGACCATAATTGATATGATAGACTTTGAGATTTTGTTGTTTCACCGGACTTAAGACCTTTTACCGTCTTTCCCCATTCATTAGGACGGCAAATTACTTGAAATTTAGGAGCAATAGCTGAATCGCCAATTTGCCACAACTCAATCTTTAACAGGAAAAAATTAATACCATCATCTGTTTTCTCGTTGAGCCAGTTAATAGCTTGAATATGGGGTTCATCTACATCCTTCACAATCCAAATAATGTACTTAGCATCGTAACCGGAAGCATAAGTAATGATTTTCCCCAAATGATCATGATTGGAACATTCTAACTGATTTTCAATAACTATATAAGAATCCGTATAAGGTTCCTTTGCTATAATATCTGCCCTATATGAACCCACGTTAGCTTCCGTTTGAACAAGAGATATTTTCTTCATCATACTCGCATATTCCCAGATAAGTCAAGAAAAAGTCGTTTTTTGGTCCGCGCATCACATTTTGCATCACACTTTTTGACCGGCTGTGATGCGTGGGTTATTTGGGTTGAGGGCTGTTTTTGTAAGTTATTGTTTTTTAAGGATTTTTCTAAAATAAATGATTCCAAAACCTCTTCTGGAATCATTTTTATAAGTGCCTGATAATCAAGGCTTTTTATTTGGAGCGGGCGAAGGGATTTGAACCCTCGACATCAACCTTGGCAAGGTTGCGCTCTACCCCTGAGCTACACCCGCATCGCGATATTGATTACATATACACCATAAAAAAAATGTTTGCAAGCATTTTTTGTTGTTTCGTGCAAAAAAATTATTTTTCGGGCTTTTTGTCCGCCGTTTTATCGGCCTTTGGAGCCGCTGCCGCGCGTTGAGCCGCCAAGAACAGATACCTTTTCGTCGTAAAATGCAGAGCCGACCCCAAATCTAACAGGCCCCGCATACGATCGACCAAGGACAGAAAATCATGCACGCCAATGTGCTCCATAGAGCAGACATCATTGACCGCATCCCACAGCGAATCCGGCAAGGCCAATTGCACAGAATGCCCGTTAATCGTTACTTCTTTCGTAATAAACATAGCGCCCCTTTCATTGTTACTCGCTTATTTTACGAAATATAAAAATAAAATACAACTAATTTTTGTAAAAAATATTATAAAAAAAAGAGTTGCATTTTGTTGCGGGGTGTGCTATAAGATAACAATCGTATGCGCCCATAGCTCAACTGGATAGAGCATCTGACTACGGATCAGAAGGTTGTGGATTCGAATTCTGCTGGGCGCGCCAATTTAAAAAGCCGGCCCATAAAGCCGGCTTTTTTGTTAAACACGTATTCAAATTATCGACCCCCATTTGGATTTTGAGCCTGACGTTGTGTTTGCCGACGTTTTTGAGCCGACGTGCGCAATCTATCCCATAACTCCTCACCCTTTCTTTTCAAAACATCCATATACTTCTTGATATCATCACGTTGCCCGCAAATAATTTCAAGAGGCGTCTTAGGTTTCGAAGAATTCGACAAATAACGCTGCGTAGCGTGCGCCAGTGTTGCGCCTTCCAGCCTATACAAACTCCGACCCCTTGGGTTCAACGCAGGATCGTTGGGTATGAAATTATGCTGTTCTGCCTCATCTCCCAATGTGGGGGCAATAATGACTTCTCCTCTTTCTTCTGGAAAATAACTATTACGCCAACTGGCCACAGGCATACTGATTAATTCTTTTGTAAAATTATTATAATGGGGAATCTCCGGATCACTGCCCGAGGCAAACGAAATCATTGTCGATTTAGAAACGCCCAGTGGTGCATGCGGCGCATGAGCGACACAGACCAACTCCTTTTGTATTCTGGCACGTTCTGTGGGAGAATAGCCTAGTTCGCGCATTTTATTTTGCATTTTTTCTTCCACCTTTAAAAAGGTATAGGCCCCATGGCAATGAGCAAAAACCGTCAATTTACGCATGCGCGATACGGCTTCATCAACGGACAGGCGTTGCCCTTTTTCGTCGCTTATACGCCCCAAGAACGCCTTTTGAAACACGTCTTCCACATAGGCCGGGTTGAGAGTTTCCTCATCATATGTCTCCACCCTTTTGGTAGGATTGCGATGATGTTGTTGGAATAAAAGTTTTCTAGAACAAAGATCGTGATGAGAGGCAAAATTATACATAACGCCGTAAAATCCCACCCCTTCTTTAATGCCATTGGCATTTAACCATTGTTCAAGACGCGACAAGTAGCCATTAGCCACGCTCGGAAACTTATTTGTGGAACCAGTTCCACCCATTGACAAAATAACCGGTTGATCTATAGGAACAGTCTTTACAATGTTGAATCCATAAGGATTATCTGGTGTCTTGGTGACCCGTTGGCCAATTTCTACCGAGGACACTTTGCTGTTATCAGTTACATTGTCTGTCATCCTCTCAACCCTCCTATTATAAGTATATCACAGGCTACAGCGTAACACAAGCAAAAAATAGCTTTTGTCAGCAGGTTGTGGATTCGAATTCTGCTGGGCGCGCCAATTTAAAAAGCCGGCCCATAAAGCCGGCTTTTTTGTTAAACACGCGTATTTTGTCTGCGTTCCCTACAATGCTTTCTGGCGTTATCGCGCAGCCTGTTCCACATGACATCGCCGTTGGATTTCAAGATTTCCATCTCCGCTTTTAAGTCAGCTTCCGGACCGCAAATCAGCTCTTGCGCTGTTTGCGGGCGTTGCATGGCCGAGCGGCAAAGCGCATGCAGCAACGTCGCCCTTTCCAATCGAAACAGATAGAGACCATATTTATCCAAATCGGGATTGTCCGGGGTAAGGCCGGCAAAGGTGTGTTGATCTTTGACATCGCCTAAACCTGGGGCAAGAACAAGTTCCCCGCGCCGCCCCGGGAAATAACTCATCAGCACCTTATCGGGCGGCAGGCGCCACAATTCACGCACAAAATGATTGTAATGGTTGATACTGCCATCTTTCGCCGAGGCAAAGGAAATCATTACCGCTTTCGACACACCCAAAGGCGCATGAGGCGCGTGCGCGACGCACACCATTTCCTGCAAAATCTTTTCTCTTTCGCTGGCCACATAGCCGAATTGGCGCATTTTCTGTTGCATTTTCTCTTCTAATTTCAGAAAGGTATAGGCCCCATGGCAATGAGCAAAAACCGTCAATTTACGCATGCGCGCACACGCTTCTTTGACCGACAGGCGTTGCCCCTGCTCATCGCTGATACGGTGCAAAAAAGCCTGATTGAACAAATCTTCCACATAGGCAGGATTCAGGCTGTCCTCATCATATTTTTCCACCTTGACGGCGTGATGATGTTGTTGAAATAACAGCCGGCGCGCCACGGCAGAATCACACATATGACGATAATGGGCACACACCCGCATATCATAAATCGCGCCATACAACGCCACTTTGTCTTTGATATCCGAGCCTTGCAACCATTTTTGAAGCGAGGATAAATAGCCGTTTGTCGCACGCTCGGTCAAGGCGCCACTGCCACCCAACAGCAAGACAGCCAACTGATTGGCGGGAATAGCCTCGACCAATTTAAAGCCATACGGATAGACCTGGGTTTCTTCCACCCGCTGCCCCAGCGCCAAAGAGGAGACATTTTTATGTAAAATGGCATCTGTCATAATCTTCTGCCTGCGGATGGACTACCGGCTTACTCTGTTATAAACGTTGGCGCGCTTTCTTTTGAGCGTGATAATAGCGCAAAATGTTTGCGATTTGTTTATGGCGCTCTATGGTTTGCGGTTGTTGATAAGCTTCGGCAAGCAGTGTCTTTGCATATTGACGTGCGCGATCCATACTCTTGGAGTGCTTGCGCCGAGCCGACAGCCCCTTGCGATAGGCCCGTGCCACTTCCTGCCCTGCCTGCTCATAGGCCGTCATAAACCAACCACGGGTAGCACCATCCGGCAGAGATGTTTCATAAGGGCGCCACACCCAACGTTTTACCATTTCTACAAAACTAGATGTCGACATCGTTTTTACTCTTTTTCTTTTTGGAACAACCGATCCAACAGCTTCAGAAAGCCTTTGCCAAGTTTCGTTCCATCCTTATAGGCGCCGGCAAAATCTGAGCCCCACTGTCCGATTTCTTTCGGAAGTATGGTCTGGATGAGGCCTCCCGCCACACCGAGTGTCTCGGAAAACAGGCTTTTTTCTTTAACTTCTTCAAGCTCGCCTTCAAAAACACGGCCGTCATGTAAGGTAATCTTGACTTTCTTTCCCATAATGACCTCCTTTGCTGGAAGATGGCTTATTATAGCACAATTTACGGTAAAAGTCAACGGCCCGGGCATAAAAAAAAGAGCCTGCGATGCAGGCTCTTTTTCACATCCGTAAGTCGTGTTCTTACTTAATAATTTTAGAAACGACACCGGCGCCGACGGTATGGCCACCTTCACGAATAGCGAAGCGTAAGCCTTCGTCCATGGCGACAGGAACAATCAACTTCACTGTCATCTTGATGTTGTCGCCCGGCATCACCATCT
>JAGDDD010000004.1 GCA_017958225.1 Alphaproteobacteria bacterium | reverse complement strand
GTGCAATTGCCGGCGCGTTGCGTGGTCGAGCATATAGATGAGGTGGCTTCTGAGCCTGTTTTATTTCACCTGTATAATCACGCGCTGGAAAACAAAAAGAAGGTTGTATTTACGGCGCGTAAGGTGCCTGCCTTTGTGATGCCCGAATTACAAACACGGTTTAATGCTATCCCGCAAATCAAAATCAATCCGCCGGATGATTTGTTGATGTCGGCGGTGCTGTGCAAACTGTTTGGCGATCGTCAAGTCAAGGTGGAAGCCGATGTGATTGCCTATTTGCTCAAGCACTTAAAACGCACATTTGAGGCGATGGAGCGTGTGGTTGAAGTGGCCGATCGCTTGTCGTTAGCGCAAAAACGCCCGATTACAATTCCTCTGATTAAAGAAGCGTTGGAGCAACTTTAACGTTTGCGGCGCGGCAAGGTCAGACCCAAGCACTCATACACATCCGCAAACAATTTTCTCATAACGATTCTGTATAAGTAAGGCCCTTGCTTTTTGGGGTTGCCTTCTAAATTGACGGAAACGATTTTGATGCTTTTGGGCAGGTTGAGTTGCAGGAGCTTATGCTTGGAGATATTGGGCCCGACAAAAACGCAAACGGGATTGAGTTGTTTGATACGTCCGGCCAACGTTGTGTCCGGTTGCATGTAATTGGAGCGCGTTTCATCCACGGGAAAGGTTTTGACATCGGACAGACCTAAGTAATTGAACAGGTATTCCATACCCTCTTGCAGGCTGACCAAGGGCGGATATTTTGTGTCAATGGTGGGCAGTTTGTAACTGTCAAAAAATTGCCAACGATCGGTGTATTGCTCCAGGTTTTTGGCATAGCGTGCCGCATTTTTCGGGTCCAGCTCTGACAATTTTTTGGTTAAAGATTTCAAGATGGCTAGGGCATTGGCCGGCGATGTCCATACATACGGATCTGGCTGTTGCGGGTCAATTTTTGAGGGCACAACCTCTAACTCGGCAGTTTGGGTCAAAACAGAGAACGACTGCGCTTCGGGGTGGGCTTTGAGCCACTGGGCAACCGCCTGTTCCGTGCCCAGCCAGACAATCAGTTGCGCGCGTTGCAAGCGCGCGGCGTCACCGGTGCCCAAGGCGTTGCGGCAACCTGTGGGGGCGCAAGACAAAGTTTTGATGTTCATGGGGTTGCCATATACCTGGGATGCAAACGAGTGCATCATGGGCGTGGTGGCCACGACTTCAAAGCGGGCGTGCGCGGTGCCCAGGCTGGCAAAAAACAGGAAAATCAACAGTAAATATCTCATGGGAACTCCTTTGAAAAAAGTATAAGACGGTTGGCACAGATAAGCAAGAAAAACTTTCTGTGGGGGCGTGGCAGATATTTTTTAATAAAATATTTGATTTTTAAAATAAAAAGCGCTATAAAACAAAAAGGACGTCAATAAATAAGAGGAAACAGTCATGATTTTTGCCCCAAATCCTATTGTAAGAAATCCTTCTTTGGTCAGTCAGCCGCAGCCGGCTCCGGCTCCGACACAGGCTGCCCCAGCAAAAGAAGAATCGGCAGGCTTGCCCCAAAACAGCACAGGCGATACCCGCGACAAGAAACTTGAAGACTTATGGTTTTCGGATATCTACTTCACGCCGGAAAAAGTGGCGTATGTGTGGGGCGGTATTTCTTCCTACGGGTTAAAAGTTTTAGAGTGCCTTGATTTAATCGATTTTTATAAAGCCTTGGAAGAAGGCTATCAAGGTAACTCCAGTTACTCCATCACTTATGGAAAGAGCATGTATCGTATTGAACGTATTCAAACGGTTACAGGTCCGCACTATTCGGCTCGTCGTATGCCGCATAAAGTGCCTGACTTCTTCCAGTTGGGGATTCCGAGCGCGTTGGCCAATCACCTGGCCTCGCTGAACAAAGCAACAGGCTTGATTTTGGTGGGTGGTCCTACGGGTATGGGTAAAACAACGACCATCACAGCCTTGCTGAAATATTATTTGGAAAACGAGGGTGGCTTTGCGTATACCATTGAAGATCCTCCCGAAATGCCGTTGGATGGTATCTACCAGGCGCGCAAAGGCGGCTTAGGTTTGTGCAAACAGACAGAAGTTGTCAATGGGAACTGGGACAGTTGCTTGAAGTCAGCCTTGCGTAGTCGTCCGCGTTACATTTTCGTCGGTGAGATTCGAACACCGGAAACAGCCAGTGAAGTTTTGCGTGCGGCCACTTCCGGCCACTTGGTCTTGTCCTCTATTCACGCGAACAACTTGGAAGATGCTGTGAAGTCTTTGATTAAATATGCGGCTGCGGCCGGCTTGAACGAAGATTTGGCGGCCGACCTATTGGCACGCGGTATCTTGGGCGTGGTCCATCAGAAGTTGGCGGGAACAGTCAAATTGACACCGTCCTTCTTGTATTGCTTCGCCAATCCGGATACGTTGGAAGCCGACAGATTGCGTATTGCTATTCGTGATAAGTCAATGGCCTTGGGTACATTGATGGAAGCGCAAATGACAAAGATTTTGCAAGGCAAGCCCTTGTTCCCGAAAATCGACTAATTGTTATAAGTCCTGTCAAAAAGCCGCCTTTACGGGCGGCTTTTTTGTATGTGCTGGTATCCACCAAAGATGCCTGTCGCCTTTTGTGTAGCCTATGTTTTCGTTGAGAGAGTCTTGCGTTTTTTGCGGTGGCGAATCCATTTGTTGGATAAAGGAGTTTGTTATGGCAAAAGTTTTTCGATTTATAGGCGTCTTTTTGTTTTGGCTGTTGGTTACCAACTCGGTCGGCCTGTTGAGCGCCACTTATATGACCGCAGCGACACAGCGTTGGTATCACACCTTACCTTTGCCGGTGCTGACCCCGCCGGATATGGTTTTTAGAATCGTCTGGCCCGTTTTGTTTATTTTTATGTCATTAGCGGCAACATTAGCATGGAGAAAAGCACGCTTTGTGTTCTTTTGGCTACAGTTGTTATGTGTGGCGCTGTGGTCCTTTATGTTCTTTGTGTGTCGTGTGCCGTGTTCTGCCGTGCTGGCGACTATCTTGTTGATGATTTGCGTGTGTATGACCATGGCCGACTTTTACAAAGCCAGTCCGGCCGCCGCGTTCCTGCTCCTGCCCGAATTGTTATGGACAGGCTTTGCGTTGTATCTGAACGGATATATTGTTTATGCCATGCACCTGACGGTTTATTGACACCACGAAGGATCATCAAAGTAATTCAAGCGCATGGCCTGACGCACTTTGTGTAACACTTTGTCGGCTTCCTGATAAGCAGTTTGAGAGCCTTTTTGTAAAATATCACGCACGGCCGGCAGGTCTTTTTCCCATTGTTGCCGACGTTCGCGAATGGGCTGTAACTCGTGCTGTAAGATTTCGTTGAGGAACTTTTTGACCACCCCGTCGCCCAGACCGCCCTTTTCATAATGTGCCTTCAACTCATCCAAGTTTTGATAGGCCGGCAAAAAGGCTTTGAAATGCTCATCACGACAGAAAGCAGACAGATAAATAAAGACTGGATTGTTTTCCGTATGTCCGGGGTCAGAAACGCGCAAATGCGTCGGATCAGTGAACATACTTTGAACTTTGGTTTTGATTTCATCCGCGCTGTCGGCCAGGTAAATGCAGTTGCCTAATGACTTGCTCATTTTTGCACCACCGTCCAAGCCGGGCAGGCGTGCGCATACTTCATTTTCGGGCAATAAGGCTTGTGGCTCGACCAAAGTTTCGCCATATAGGCTGTTAAAGGCGCGCACGATTTCGCGTGTTTGCTCTAACACCGGCAATTGATCCGCGCCCACCGGCACAATGTCCGCACTGAATGCGGTAATGTCTGCCGCCTGGCTGATGGGATACGTGAAAAAGCCGACCGGCACACCGCCATGAAAAGCGCGTTGTTGAATCTCTGATTTGACGGTGGGGTTGCGTTGCAAGCGGGCGACAGTCACCAGATTCATGTAATAAAAAGTCAGTTCGCACAGTTGCGGAATCTGCGACTGAATAAACATCACTGATTTGGCCGGATCCAATCCGCAGGCCAAATAATCTAACATCACTTGCAGAATATTGGTGCGCACTTTTTCCAAGTTGTAGGCGTTGTCGGTAATGGCTTGCGCGTCCGCAATCATCACAAAAATCTTGTCAGCGGTGCCGGCGTTTTGTAATTCTACGCGACGGCGTAACGAGCCGACATAGTGGCCAATATGCAACTGTCCTGTCGGACGATCACCGGTAAGAATTACACTCATAAAAACCTCCACGATTATTTAAGCCATTTATAAATGAAAAATGGCGCATTGTCAATCATCGTTTGTGAAAAGAAGGGAAATGGTGCCGGCACACGGACTTGAACCGCGGACCTGATGATTACAAATCAACTGCTCTACCAACTGAGCTATGCCGGCATAGTGGTTACTCTTATAAAGGAAAATTGATTTTTTTGCAAGTCTTTTTTTATTTTTCTATTTTTTTGTTTGTTTTTTTGCCAACCTCTGTTACACTGAAAGACGAAGGAGTATGCATGTCATTTTTGCTTGAAGGGCTGCACGATTTATTTGTGCAAAAAGACGCCGGATCCAGGGATAAGTTAGGGGCTTATCCGGAAAGGATTCATGTGCGCGCTTTGCCGGAACGACGTTATTTGAAGACGGCTCGTGTCTTGACATTGGCGACCATTATGAGCCTGTTGCTGAATGTGGCGCTGGCCTTCATCCTCATGTATGTTTCTCCCCGCATGACCACCGAAATTGTCTCTGGTGAGCGCAGTCAGATTTATCAGGCCGACAAGTTTTTTAAAGAAATCAAAGCTGTTCCCGGCCGCACTACCAGCATCAATGGTATTCGTTTGGCAGTGGAGGCTGAGATGGTGCGGTTTGTGCGCGAACTGTTTACGGTTTTGCCCAATGAATATGATATGAAATACAAATGGAATCCTTCGAATTTCCTATATCTGGCAGGTGGCACATCTAATCAGGCGTCTTTGGCTGCGATTAAAGATGACGCTTTTCGGTATTGGAGCAAGGGTATCAATACGGAAGTGTGGATTCACGCCTCTCATTACACCAGCATTACCGGCATGTATGAGATTATTTTTGATGTGTTTTTCTTGAACAATTCCGACGGGCTGTGGCGCGTCTGTCCGTGTGTTTTCCAAAACGAAGCGTGTGCCACATGTTTGGGTGCGGAAGCCTATGCGGTTGAGCGTTATAAAATCGCTATACAGCCGTGGATGCAATCCGTGAAAAATCCTCGCAATCCGTATGGGCTGAAATTGACAAACTGGAGCGTATTCCGCTTGCCGATTTACGATTCTAGCAATCCGGATGAAAAGGCGGAAGCCGAATGGGCTGATGTGCGTTTGGTAAGATAGGGCAATCTGATGACAGAAGAAAACAACGAATTATCCAGTCGCCGCCTGTTGAAAAGATTGCGCGCGATTATGTCGTCAGATGAGGCAGAACAGGCTCAATTGGATGCTATTGTCGAGGCGGTGGCCAATGAGATGCATGTGGATGTATGCTCGTTTTATTGCCTGTTGCCCGGCGATATTTTAGAATTATATGCGTCTTTCGGTTTGCATAATGCGGCCATTCACGAAACGCGGTTGCGCTTGGGCGAGGGGCTAATTGGCGAAATTGCTATTCAAAAGAAATCTCAATCGTTTGCAGACGCGTGGAATCATCCCAGTTTTGTGTTCAAGCCGGAAACAAAAGAAGATCCGTTCTCCTCGTTGATGGGTGTGCCCGTGTTGCGCGGAACAAGGCTCATCGGTGTGTTGGCGGTGCAAACGCGTGACTATCACGATTATGGCGAAGATGAAATTGAGCTGTTGGAAACGGTGGCTATGGTCCTGGCGCAAATGTTCGTAACCGAACATACGACCGGTCGGCGCAAAAGTTTGTCGGCGATTGAAAGTAACTCCCGTATGGATGGTGTGCGCCTGGTGCCCGGGGTGGCTTTGGGTAAGGTTTATTTACACAAGCGCACAGAGCCGGTGGCACAAGTGGTGTCTAAAAATGATGCCATAGAAATTCGCCGCTTGGATATGGCGTTGGAGCAGATGAGCAAAGCCGTCAATGAAATGTTGGCACAACCCGACTTGATTGGCGAAAACGAAGAAATCTTTGATACCTATCGTATGTTTATTCACGATAAAGGGTGGATTGCCAAAATCAAAGAAAGTATCCACGCCGGTTTGACCGCGTCGGCGGCTGTGCAAAAAGTGGCCGATGAGATTTCGGCGCGGATGAATATTATTTCCGATCCGTATTTGAAAGAGCGTGTGCACGACTTCCAAGATTTGGCGGATCGTCTGCAACAATATTTAGCCGGTAAAGACGTTAAAGAAAAAAATAAGCAACTACCGAATGCCACGATTTTGGTGGCACGCTCTATGGGCCCGGCCGAACTGTTAGATTATGACAGAAGTAAAATTAAAGCCCTGTTGTTTGAAGAAGGCTCGCCCACCATGCATGTGGTTATTGTCGCCAAGTCGTTGAATATTCCCGTTATTGGCGGCTTACAGGGGCTGTTAGATCGTGTGCATCAAGGGGATACGGTGGCGGTGGACAGCGACAACAGTTGTGTGTATGTCAATCCGCCGGCGGATTTGTTATCGTCGGTGCGCAAGAAAATTGATACAGCCGAACGGTTGCGCAAACAGTATGGCAAGTTAGCCAATGTGCCCTGTCAGACAAAAGACGGCATAGCGGTCTCCTTAAATGTCAATGCCGGCTTGGCCACGGATTTATTATCGTTGAGTGAAGGCTTTGCCGACGGTATCGGCTTGTATAGAACGGAGTTGCCATTTTTGTCGGCAGCGCAATTGCCGGATGTGGCTAAACAGGAGCGCATTTACAAGCGTGCATTAGCCAATGCCAAGGGCAAAAAAGTGATTTTCCGCACGTTGGATATCGGCTCGGATAAAGTGCTGCCTTATGTCCAACGCAAAGCCGAGACGAATCCGGCGATGGGCTGGCGTTCTATCCGCATTTCTTTGGATCGACGATCATTGCTGCGCGGGCAGTTGCGCGCCTTTATCTATGCGGTCGGGGGTGGAGATTTATATGTTATGTTCCCCATGATTGCGGATGTGGATGAATTTATTGCCGCCAAAAAAACATTAGAAATTGAACTGCAACGCGAAAAAGAAAAAGGGCGCAAGTTGCCGGCGCATGTGTATGTCGGCACCATGTTGGAAGTGCCGTCGTTGCTGTTTCAATTGGAAGAATTGTTGCCGCTGGTTGATTTCGTGTCTATCGGCACCAACGACCTGGTCCAGTTTTTATTTGCTATCGACCGCAGTGATGCGTCTTTGTGGGAACGTTATGACAATCTGTCGCCGGCACTCATCCGCGTGTTAAAACATGTAGCCGACCGTTGCGCCTACTATAAAGTGCCTTGCTCTGTGTGTGGAGAAATGGCCAATCAGCCGCTGGACGCTATGGTTTTAATTGCGTTGGGCTATACCAGCCTGTCCATGAATGCGGCGTCATTAGGGCGTGTCAAGGCAATGATTTTAAGTATGGACGCGCAGGAAGTGGCCGAATATTTGAACTTTATTTTATCAACGCGCACACACTCGTTGCGTGAACAACTCAGGCATTTTGCTTATGACCATCACATTGTGATTTAAGGAGGCGTTATGATATCAAAAACACAAAAAGGAAGCATCGGGCATTTACTGATTATCCTCGCGGTCGTGGCGTTGGTGACATGGGGCGTTATGGAATCGTCGCAAATGCGTCATTGCGTTTCACAATCGGGTCAATGCTTTAAGCGGTCATGGAACGGAGACATTGCGGACACCGTGGTTGACCTGCTGTTGTGCATTTCCGAAAGCGCAGGTTGTGTGTTTGAATATTTTGGAGACATGTTGACATCATGCGTAGACAAATTCTTCTAGCGGACATGGGCGGAACGCATATTCGTTTCGAAGCCAACAGTCATCCCGCCAAGGTTTATAACTGCGCTGATTTTGCCTCTCCCTATGCGGCATTAAAAGCGTTTTATAAGACCTTGTCGCGCAAGCCTCAAGTAGCGTTTTGGGGATGCCCTCAACCTAAAAAAATGGCGCGGGGTGAGCACATAAATACGACTTGGCGCGTGTCGGCCGCTGTGTTGAAAAGACGTTTCGGCCTGCGTGAAGTTTATTTTTACAATGATTTTGAGGCGGCCGCTTGGGGCGTTATCGGGCTGGAGAAAAAAGATCAAATACCTTTGACAAAACGTCGAATGAATGCGCATGCTGTGCGCGTTGTCATGGGCGCCGGCACAGGCTTTGGCGTGGCGATTATCGGCGATCAGCAACATGTGTTGCCGTCAGAGGCCGGCCATGCCTCCTTGCCTTTGTATGATCCGCAGGATGCGCCGATTTATGAGTGTGCAAAAAAGCGCTATGGGCGCGTGTCGGTGGAACGTATTTTGTCCGGCTCTGGTGTGGAGTTGATCTATCAGGCGCTGGGTGGCTCGGCTAAAGTTACCGCACCACAGATTGCTCAAAAAGCGCAGAACAAGGACCGTTTGGCCATGAAAACCTTTGACAGATTCTTTGCCATTTGGGGTGGTGTTGCCGGTGATTTGGCTTTGCAGGCGAACGCAACGGGCGGTGTCGGTCTGACCTGTGGCATCATCGAGCAAGACGGGATGTGGGCGTTGCTGAAACATTCCGACTTTATGAAAATGTTTTGCGCGAAGGGGAGGTTGAGTTCCTATATGAAGAAAATACCCGTCTGCGGATTTTCCGCGCGCTTTGTCGCTATCAAGGGATTGCGTCGCTTATATCGGCAAAAATATGCCGGCGATAAAAAAAAGACTTGATTTTATTTTCATTTTCTGATAAACATAAAGTCTAATCGGTAAGGGGGTGTAGCTCAGCTGGTTAGAGCGTCTGCCTGTCACGCAGAAGGTCGAGGGTTCGAGCCCCTTCACTCCCGCCATTTAAAAAGCCACCTTTTAGGTGGCTTTTTTTATTGCCAGATCGCACTTTGACTTTGCAGACATTTTATGGTATAATGACCACATATCAACAGCGCAGGAGAAATGTCATGAGCGAACCCATTTACATAGAATGCCACCCGAAGAAAGCCCAACTACCTAAACAAGTTTTTCATACATTAGAAGAACTTGCAGCTTTTATAAACAGTTGTCCAAACGTATATGACAGAAAATTATTCAATGCAGATTTGTCAAAATTAGATTTAACCTGCCCGAAGGGCCGGGAACTTTTGATGCAAATCAACGCATATACAGAACATGTGATTTGGCCGGCGGAGATAGCCGAACAAATGGCGCAACGCTTGGAAAGCGGTAAAAATAGTGGTTTGGGTATCCGTGGTATTCATCAAAAAGGATATACGGGCAAAGGTGTAAATGTGGCCATTGTTGATCACGTTCTTTATGTGGATCATCCGGAATACAAAGACAATGTTGTTTTTTATGAGACGGGGTTTATGCCGTCAAACACTCCAAAAGATGAAGCGTGGTATCATGGTGCGGCGGTCTCATCATTGTTGTGCGGAAAAAATTGCGGCAGCGCCCCGGATGCGCATCTTTTCTTTTGGGCACACTTTTGCTATAACCATGAAAAGGGGGTTCACGATGCGCGCTTGCAAAACCCGACTTTACAGAAAATTATTGATTGGAATAACACACACGAAGAGAAAGATAAAATCCGATGTCTGTCGTGTTCTTGGGGTAACCTCACAGATATTGCCTTTGAAGAAAGACAAGAATTGTTCAAAAAAGTGGAAGAGTCCGGTTGTATGGTTTTTGGAGGTTGTTATGGTATTCGGCGGGGGAGGAGAAGCGTGGGAGGGGCTAAACGTGATCTCTATTCCGATGCTGCGGATAATTTACAAGGGCCTGATAATTTAGCCGACTGGCCACCTGAACTTGCAGGAACGTGCTTGATTGTTCCCAGAGATCAAAGAACATTTGCCTCTTACATGGGAGGATATATGTATGATGAATTAGGGGGAGCGAGTTGGACGTATCCTTATTTGAGCGGATTGGTGGCTTGTGGTTTGCAAGCTTTTCCCTCTTATACACAACAAAAAGATTGGCAGGATAAAATCTGGCAAGATCTGTTGAGCACGGGGACAAAAGATCCTAGAAACTATGGCGCTGTTACGGTTAATCCTGTCAAGTTTATTGAAAAAATGGAATACTATCGGGCGTTGGAAAACAAAAGATTAGCCGAACATTTTGGCAAACATAAATAAATTATTTGGCGGAGAGGGAGGGATTTGAACCCCCGATACCCTTACGAGTATACATGATTTCGAGTCACGCGCATTCGACCACTCTGCCACCTCTCCATGTCGTGGGGTTATTTATACCCTAAAATCTATTTCGGGTCAAGTTTTTCGTATGACAACATAAATCCGCCATCCGGCAAATAGGCAATACTTAAACGTAGCGTATCGCCCTGAATCAGCGGAATCTGTATCAACGGATTTTCTTTATTTTCTATAGCCGATAAGATTTTTTGTTTGTGCAGCGCCCACACGTCCGCGCTGATATCAACACAGGCACGTTGCGTTTCCAAAAAGTCATCCAACGGTAAATTGACCGCCGGTGTCCCCAAGAACTCTTCATAGGAGCGGTTACACAGTTTTAAGCGGCGTTCGTTATTGAACAACGCAATACCTTCCGGCAAGTGATTGATGACGGTTTTTTGAATATCCAGTTGCTCATTGAAAGATCTTTCCATCGCCAAGCGATCGGTTACATCATCAAAAATCATAACCAGGCCACCTTGTAAATACGGGGTCATGGTGCGTTTAATCACGCGGCCGGACGGCAAAAACATCATCTCTTCCGTCGGTTGAGACAGCGTCGCAAAGGCATTGAGTTCTCGGTGCTTATAATGTGTAAAATCGGCCTCTTCAGGCACAAGGCGCAAATCGCGCAACTTATCCAGCACCTGTCCGAACGTCGGCTGTGCATTAAGCCAATCGTCTTCCAATGACCATAATTGACTGAACGAGGCGTTGTGATATTGCATGCGCGCGTTGGCATCAAAAATGGCGACACCCAATGTCAAAGCCCCTAACAACAGGTGTTGTGCGTCGATGTATTGTTGCAAAGTTTGAAAAAGAGTGGTTTCTTTTTGAATATTTTGCGCATACCCGATGGTGGCGCGTTCTGTCGTTTCTGCACCGGCCACAAAAGGTGCTTCCGTAAAGCAGAAAGTGGTGCGCTGTCCGTTGATGGACAAGACGCCGTTGGTTTGTTTGGTGCGTCCGGATGTTGTGGCGGACAAGGCCAATAATTTTGCCGACAGATTTTCTTCCGACTGATAGGGCAATTCGGCGTTGTGTTTAATCGCCTGCGCTCTGTTTTTTTGCCCGCAAAGATTAACATACGCCTGATTACAATAAGCCAGCGACATATCCGTATTGCGTAACCATAGGGGCATATCTATACAATCTAATCCCTGCGCAAACAGGGCATCTTTTTCTTTTAAGGCCTTAATCAGAGCGCGTTGTTGTTCCTGCAGCGCGCGGTCTTGCGAAACAGGCTCAAACCACAAAATGGATACTTTTAATTGCGTTTTGTCATGTGTGTGTTGCCAGCCGGTGACTTTCCAGCGATTTGTTTTTTGTGCCGAGTCGATATCGGCGGTAAAAGGCTCACCTTTTTTGCGCAACGCTTGCACGGCGGCCTTTAAGGTGGTTTGACTGGCCGAATCTAACTTAGATAACAGCTCGGTAAAAGTTTGCTTTTGCAAGCGCAAGGCAATCGTCAAACGATGAGAAGCCTTTTCCTGTTTTTTATGTTTGCCTTCCAAAAAATAAAAATACCCGAAAGGCATAGCGTCCATCACTTCTAACAGAAAATGGGCGGGATTTTGAAACGTCTTGAAACAGGCCGGCCAGCGCATGGGTTATACCCCCTGCCGTGCACGGAAAGATAACGCCTCGGCCAAATGTTGCACTTGCACCGCTTCACTTTGCGCCAAGTCGGCAATTGTGCGGGCCACACGCAACACGCGATGGAAGGACCGCGCTGTCAAATGCAGGCGGTTGGCCGCCTCTGTCATAAAGGCCAATTCGGCACCCTGCAAAGGCACAATTTTATCCAAGACAGACGCATCCGCCTCAGCATTGCGAATAATGGATGTGCCTTTATAGCGCGCTGTTTGAAGCGCCATCGCTTTTTGGATTCGCTCAGCCACCTGCACAGAGGATTCGCCGCTGCCCACAGTGCTAATTTCTGTCGGTAATACCGCCGGCACATTGACATGTAAGTCAATTCTGTCCAGCAAAGGTCCGGAGATTTTGGCTTGATATTCTTCGGCACATTTCGGGGCGCGCGAACATTCTTGCCCAGGTGTGCCGAGATACCCGCAACGGCAAGGATTCATAGCGGCGACCAACTGGAACCGTGCCGGATAAGTAATATGCGCATTAGCGCGCGCCACAGTGACATAGCCGGTTTCTAAGGGCTGGCGCAAGGCTTCCAATGTCGCGCGCTGAAACTCGGGCAATTCGTCCAAAAACAACACACCACGATGAGCCAAAGACACCTCTCCGGGGCGCGCTTTGATACTGCCCCCGACCAAGGCCGGCATAGAGGCGCTGTGATGTGGATCGCGGAACGGGCGCTGGGTTACCAAATGTCCGTCTTTGAGCAGACCGGCTACCGAGTGAATCATACTCACTTCCAAGATTTCCTGTTGAGTCATCGGCGGCAATAAGCCGGGCAGACGTGCGGCCAACATTGACTTACCGGCACCGGGCGGGCCGACCATCAGCATATTGTGTCCGCCGGCCGCGGCAATTTCCAACGCACGCTTGGCGGTTTCCTGTCCTTTGATATCTTTTAAATCAAGAAAGCGGGAAGGGCATTCCATAGAGGCTTTTTGTGGCGGGGCAATCAATTTGTCGCCTTTGAAATGATGAATCAAATCCCATAAAGACGCCGGTGCTAAAATATCATCATTGCCACTCCACAACGCTTCCGAGCCTTGCGCTGCCGGACAAATCAGGCCGTGTTCCCAACGAGTCGCCGCAACGGCCGCCGGCAAAACACCCAACACAGGCTCAATACTGCCGGTCAGGCTGAGCTCGCCCAACATGACATAGCGTGACATTTCGTCGGCCGGCAAAACTTCCATGGCACAGAGCAACGCCACCGCAATCGGCAAGTCAAAATGTGAGCCTTCTTTAATCATATCGGCCGGCGCTAAATTGACGGTAATACGCCGACGGGGCAACGACATGCCCATAGAATGTAACGCGGCGCGCACACGCTCTTTACTTTCGGCCACAGCCTTTTCAGCCAAGCCGACCAAAACAAAAGCAGGAACAGAGCCAGATATTTGAACTTCTATGCTGACTTTTTGAGCCTCTACGCCTTGAAAAGAGACTGTGTAAATGCGCGAGTGCATTACACCTTACCGGAGTTGCCAAACGACGAACTTACCCCATTTTTCTTTTTCAAAGCCCAAGAACGGACGATCTTTTAACGGGGAATATGCTTCGCTGCCAATACGGGTAAATCCGGCTTCCACCATGGCGGCAATGCAGGCTGCATCATCCGATGAGCAACGGTAAATCTTGTTGCTGGGAGATGCGAACAAAACGAAACAAATCTCGTCTTCTTCTTGGCACATATTTTGTTCTTCCCACACAGCATCATCCGTTGCCACAACGGCTTCATCCAAAGTGGTGGGTTCGGGCGCGGGCTGTTGGGGTTGTGTGGTTGTGCAAGCGCACAAGACAATTAAAGAAAGTAAGGAAATATATTTCATAGGACACCTCATTTGTTAAAGTATCCTCAGTATAGGCCTTTTTTTATGAAAAGAAAAGAACTTTTTTCGTTCTATTTTTGGGTCACCACGACCATCGCTTCGCGCAGGACATGATTTTCGCCCGACATATAGCCTTTCTGCCACACTTGAACGACAGTGCCTTCCGGCTTTTTGTCGTCTTTGACTTGCTGGATGACTTTTTCGCACGCCGGGTCAAACACTTTGCCCATGCTTTCAATCGGGCGAATATTTTGTTTGGCCAGAGCGCTCATCAAGGCCTTGTGCGTCAATTCCAAGCCTTCGCGCAGGTTTTTCATATAATCGTTTTGGGCCAATTCAGCCGGCATTTCTTGCGCCAGCGCCCGTTCCAGATTATCAGCCACCGTCAATAAATCCAAAGCAAAAGAGCCGACAGCGGCTTGCGAGCGGCGCACGATTTCGGCTTGCGTGTGCTTTTTGATATTTTCCATATCCGCATAGGCGCGCACATATTTTTCGCGCAAAGCATCATATTCTGCCTGACTGACGCCGGGCGCGGCATGGGCTTTATGCGGGGGTTGCGGGGCGAGTTTCGTTGTTTTTTGTTGATTTTTTTTATCCATAATGTATCCTTTATTCTATAAGTGAATATATATTTAGGACACTTTTGTCCGTTTTGCAAGTCAAGGAGTAAATATGCGCGCAGAGAACAGAGAAAACAACGCTTTACGACCCGTCTCTCTTCAAGTAGGTGTCAATCCCTATGCCGAAGGATCTTGTTTAATCAAGTGCGGTAACACACATGTGATATGCACCGCCTCGGTGGAAGAACGTGTGCCTTTGTGGTTGAAAAACAGCGGGCAAGGCTGGATCACCGCCGAATACGGTATGTTGCCACGCGCTACAGCGACCCGCACGGATCGTGAAGCCATCAAAGGTCAAAGCGGGCGCACACAAGAGATTCAACGCTTGATTGGACGGTCATTGCGTGCCGCGGTTGATTTGCAAGCGTTGGGAGAAACTTGTATTAAAATTGACTGTGATGTGCTGCAGGCGGACGGCGGAACGCGCACAGCGTCCATTACCGGCGGTTTTGTTGCTCTGTATCAAGCCTTACAAACCTTGGCACAGCAACGGGCATGGGCCAAGATTCCTTGCCTGCATACCGTATGCGCCATTTCTTGCGGTGTATATGACGGACAACCGTTGCTTGATTTAGATTATCAGGAAGATTCGCACGCGCAAACAGACAGCAATTTTGTCTTCACGGGCGAGGGTGCGTTGGTAGAAGTGCAGGCCACAGCCGAAAAGGTCCCGTTTGAGACGGACACTTTTTTACAATTGCTGGCATTGGCACAACAAGGCGCAAGCACCTTGACCCAACTTCAAAAAGAAGTTTTGAAAATAGGCGATTAGTTTTCTAATTTCAGTGTGAGCACAGAACCCGAGCAAGTGGCGGCATCAACGCCGGCGGGCCAATCTTCGTTTTTCAACTCGTTACACACATCAGAAGTTTCAACATCGGTTGAGATGGTTTGAGAAGCGGCACCCGATCCCACACTGACATTATAGTCTTTTCCGAAGGGGTTGATCATAGAAGAAACAATGCTAGCTCCCGTAAGGGATCCCGAGACACCACCCGAAGGTGCGCACTGATCTAATGCGCTCCAAAAGTTACATACACGATAAATGCCATCGACCATTTCGGACAATTCTACATGTGTTCGATAGGTTTTATAACGAATCATACCTTGCCGATAACCGAGCAAGACGCCCACCGTCAATACGCCGATAACGCATAAAACGGCCAACATTTCCAACATAGAACGTCCGGATTGAGTTTTGTTCATGGTGCACTCCTTTGTTTTTAATATCCGATATTTTACAACCTTTTGAAAAAAAAGACAATCTTTTTTTTATGCTTTTGTCAGTTTTTGAAATAACAAGCGCTGTTTTCGGGTCAAAGACAGGTTGTCCGGCAGTTGCTTTTGAGCCAATAGGGTCCATAAACGCACCACAGGATCGGCCGGCAGTTGCGCGACCACATCAAATAAGGTGTTACAGGCCAACAGTTCGGGCAAAACATGGGCGTCATACATCAGGCGTAACACTTTATCCGCATTAGGCAGCACTAAAATCTTGAACAATTCAGCAGTGCGGCGTTCTTTGGACAGGGTAGCCAGGCGCGGCGCATGTTTTTGACAGGCGGTCAGTGCGTCAGCGTCGGCCGGCTCTTTGCCAAACAATCCCCAAAAACGGAAAAAGCGCAGCAAGCGTAGGACATCTTCTTGCAGACGCTGATCCGGGTCGCCGATAAAGCGCACGCGGTGGTGCTTTAAATCATCCAACCCGCCTACAACATCATACAGGCGTCCTTGTCGGTCCATATACAGAGCGTTGATGGTAAAATCGCGCCGCAATGCATCTTCTTCTAGGCTTGTGCCAAAGCGCACCTGCGCATGTCGTCCATCGGTAGCGACATCTGCGCGAAAACTGGTCAATTCAATGGTTTGTTTGTTGTTCAAAACAATAGTCACCGTGCCATGAGACAGCCCTGTCGGCACCACTTTATAAGCCGATAATCTTTTCATATATTGGTCGGGAGACAAGGGTGTTGCCATATCTATATCGGAACAAGGCCGGTCGGCAAAATAATCGCGTACGCACCCGCCGACAAGGTAAGCGTCTTTCAGCGTGGCCATCAGATCTTTTACGGGCGGTGTCAATAAAGTCATACTTTTACTATACTCGCTTTTTGGTAAAAGTAAATTATCCTTGCGAAAAAGGCAAAAAAAGTGTATGCTTTCGGGCATGTTGATTACGAATTCAAAAGATTTACAAGAGTTTTGTGCACACCTGCAAAACCAATCCGCGATTGCCGTTGATACCGAGTTTGTGCGCGAGCATACGTATCATCCTGTGGTGTGTCTTATCCAGGTGGCGTCCGAAGAGAAAGCGGCGTGCATAGATCCGTTGGCCGAGGGGATAGATTTATCCCCTTTGTTCAAGGTTATGCAAAATAAAAAAGTGATGAAGGTTTTTCACGCGGCGCGCCAAGACATTGAAATCTTTTATATGCTGACCGGCAAAGTGCCGACCCCCGTTTTTGATACGCAAATCGGCGCGTTGGCCTGTGGCTTTGAGGACAACAGCCCTTATCATGCCTTGGTGTCGGCCTATACCGGCGTGCGCTTGGATAAAAGTTCGCGTGTGACCGCGTGGGATTTGCGGCCTTTGACCGCCGAACAAGAATCGTATGCGCTGTCCGATGTGACTTATTTGATTGAGGTATATAAGCAAATGCGCGAACAGTTGGAAAGCAGTGGTCGCCTGGCGTGGATCCAAGATAAAATGCGCGCGCTGGAAGATCCTGATTTATATAACCCTCAACCGTATGAGATGTGGAAGAAAATCAAATGTTTTTCTTCGAATCCTAAGTTTTTGGCGGCGTTGAGAGAGTTGTGTGCTTGGCGCGAACAGTTGGCACAAACCCTCAATCGCCCGCGCAAGTCAGTGTTAAAAGATGAAGGCGTGTTGGAAATTGCATCTTTGCGACCGAATACCGCAGAAGGCTTGTCGGCGTTGCGCGCCAGCTCTAAAAGCTTGCTCAAACATGCCGATGAGGTGTTAGAGGCGTTGCGGCGTGCCGAATCCTATCCTGCCGATTTCTTCCCAGCACCCGTAAAAGAAAAAGCCTTGCCGGCGTGGGCCAAATCGACGGCGGAAGCGTTGCGCTTGTTGTTGTCGGTTGTGTGCGCTCAAGAAGGCGTGGCCACTTGTCTTATTGCCAGTGCGGCTGATTTGGAGCAAATTGCCCTGTCTGATACGGCAGATGTGCCGGCCATGAAAGGTTGGCGTTACGATTTATTCGGTCAAAAGGCGCTGGCGTTCAAACGGGGCGACCTGTTGCTCAGTTTTGATGAGCAAGCGCATCGGATGATGTTTGAGCCCCGTTGTTCAAAATAATAAAGTCGCCTTTTTCGCCCAGGTTTAAAATTTCGCGTCCGGCCTCATCCAACATATCCAAATCCAGGTGTTCGGGCGACAGGCCATAAACTTTTTGTCGCATTCTTTCGCGTTCCAACGTGGTTTGTTGCTGAACCTGGCGCGCTTCTTCAATCTCAGCATTGAGTTGTGCTTGCCGCACCAGACCATGTGTTCCAAAAATCATATGCACGAAAAAATATACCACCAAAAACAGACAAATGGCCGGCAGAGCCCAGCGTCGAACTTTGGATGGGTGCGGATGCAGATAATTTTTCATTGCTGATCCGAATCAATCGCCGACGCATCTGTGGTCGGTGCCGCTTGTTGCTGCGACGTGCCATCATAGACAACCGTGCGGTTACGTCCGCTGTTCTTGGCAATATAAAGGGCCTTGTCTGCGTATTGAATCAACTGGTTGACATCTTGATTGTGCGTCGATTCGACCAAGCCCATACTGACCGTCATCGAGAAGGTGCGCTGGTCTGTCGTTGTAATCTTTAATTTGGCAATGTTTTTGCGCAAACGTTCTGCCACCATGAAGGCGTCGCGCGCTGCCGTTCCCGACAGGATGACAATAAACTCCTCACCACCATAACGACCGACAGAATCGCCGGAACGCAACTGCGATTGTAATGACAAGACCAAAGATTTCAAAGCCTCGTCGCCGGCGCTGTGTCCGTAAGTATCGTTGATGGTTTTGAAGTGGTCAATATCCACCATAATCAAGCAGAACGGGGTGTTATACCGCCATGAGCGTGTCACCTCTTTTGATATCATATGATACAATTGACGACGGTTGTAGCACTTAGTCAAAGGATCGATGGTCGCATCTTGATACAAGGCTTCTTCTTGCCGTTTTTGTTGGGTTACCTCGCGACAAATGGTATAGAGCGCCAACTCGTTATTAAAGTTAATAACGCAAGCATTCATGTCCACCCAGAACTCTTCTGCTGTATCGCGACGTTTGAACAAGATGGTCAGATTTTCAACAGAGCCGACCGTGGTTAAGGCCTGTAACAAAATCTTACGCGTGTTGGGATCTGTATAGTAATCGCGCAATTTCACATGGCCGACATCGGTCGTCATATCAATGTGGAACAACTGGCTGGCTGTGGCATTGGCAAACAACAAAGTCTCTTCGTTCAGTTGGAAAATCATAATGGGCAGAGGCACCGTCTGCATGATCACCATCGTCTTTTGCGAGGCGGTTTCCAATTGCTTTTTCATGGTCTCCAAGCGCGCATAAACCAAACGATTGTTGAGCACCAGGAACATGAGCAACACAAAAGCATAGGCCAAACTTTCAACGCCCCAGAATTGCGGGAAAATACCTTCCAGGTCGGCCGCTGTCCATAACTGAGCCAATGCGGGCCGCCGCAAGACGGATACGGCATCAACACAACTGAGCACAATGAGTGAGACGCCGAAACCAAATGTTTGACGTTTGTCGGTTGGGCTGTTCGACCACAGCAACTCTATACCATAGAACAACAGAGCGATGACCCAGAAAACGCCATCGATGGGCAATTTATATTCCAGGACATGTGTTGCGCCCAGGACAAGCACATTGACCAGCAGTGTGCAGATAACCACAAACTTCTTTTTGGCTGAGGCAGATAAGGTCTGGAAACTGTCTTGCTGATATAAAACGGTGAATAACACAAACAACGCCGCGGTGGTTTGTATAAAAGCGCCGCCCAAGGCCATGACCGTCGGATCAAAACAGGCGCCGTTGCTGCATGCCATCAAGCCGAACAAGTTTAATGTCGCATGAATCGAGGCCAGGAAGAACGCCGCCGCTAACAGCGGGAAGCAACGACCTTGCCCGACGACAGTTTTTCCGTAACCAAAGAAGAATAAAGCCAAGATGAGCGTGCCGATACACGCCGGCAACTCTGCATAATATTCAGGTGCAAAAAGCCAAAAATCTGCCATGAGCGGGTCCTCCTATCAATTGTTTGCACTCATTTTATATTTATTTTATAGAAATTGCAAAGTTTTTTATCTGCCCACTTGCAAAATACGATTTTATACACTATATGAAAGTCAAACCAGTTGAAATCACTTAAAAATAAGGAGTTTGCTATGAATAAAATAATTGGTATTGACTTGGGCACCACCAATTCCTGTGTAGCCATTATGGAAGGTGGCGATGCCAAAGTATTGGAAAATCGTGAAGGGGCCAGAACAACCCCGTCTATGGTAGCTTTTACGCCAAAAGGCGAACGTTTGGTCGGTATGCCGGCAAAGCGTCAGGCGGTCACCAATCCGGAAGGCACGATTTTTGCGATTAAACGTTTAATCGGTCGTCGCTATAATGATAAAGTGGTGGAAAAGGACAAGAAACTTGTGCCTTATCACATTGTGTCCGGCGATAACGGAGATGCTTGGGTGGAAGTGCGCAATCAAAAATACGCGCCCTCACAAATCTCGGCTTTTATTTTGCAAAAATTAAAAGAGGACGCCGAAGCCTATTTGGGCCAGCCCGTGAAACAAGCCATTATTACGGTGCCGGCCTACTTTGACGATTCACAACGTCAGGCGACCAAAGACGCCGGTAAAATCGCGGGCTTGGAAGTGTTGCGTATTATCAATGAGCCGACAGCGGCAGCGTTAGCCTATGGCCTGGAAAAGAAAAAATCCGGCACCATTGTCGTGTATGACTTGGGCGGTGGTACGTTCGATGTATCTATTTTGGAAATCGGCGATGGTGTGTTTGAAGTGAAATCGACCAACGGTGATACCTTCTTGGGCGGTGAAGACTTTGATATGCGTGTGATTGACTATTTGGCCGAAGAGTTCAAAAAAGAACAAGGCATTGACTTGCGTCAAGACAAAATGGCTTTGCAGCGCCTGAAGGAAGCGGCCGAAAAAGCCAAAATCGAATTGTCTTCCGTGGAGCAAACAGAGGTCAATTTGCCGTTTATTACCGCCGATGCCACAGGTCCGAAACATCTGAATGTGACCTTGACCCGCGCCAAATTGGAAAGCTTGGTGGCTGACTTGTTGGAAAGAACAAAGAAGCCGTGTGAAAACGCTTTGAAAGATGCCGGCTTGACGGTCAAAGACATTGACGAAGTGATCTTGGTCGGTGGTATGACTCGTATGCCGAAAGTCCAACAAATCGTTCAAGAGTTCTTCGGCAAAGAGCCACATAAGGGCGTCAATCCGGATGAAGTGGTGGCGTTGGGCGCTGCTATTCAGGGTGGTGTGCTCAAAGGCGATGTCAAAGACGTGTTGTTGTTGGATGTGACCCCGTTGTCCTTGGGTATTGAAACCTTGGGCGGTGTATTCACACGCTTGATTGACAGAAATACCACTATTCCGACACGCAAGTCGCAAGTGTTCTCGACCGCCGAAGACGGACAAACCGCTGTGACGATTCGTGTGTTCCAAGGCGAACGCGAAATGACCGCGGACAACAAATTATTAGGTCAATTTGACTTGGTCGGTATTCCGCCTGCACCGCGTGGTATGCCTCAAATTGAAGTCACGTTTGATATTGACGCCAACGGTATCGTCAATGTGACCGCTAAAGATAAGGCGACCAACAAAGAACAGGCGATTCGTATTCAAGCGTCCGGCGGTCTGAAAGACGCGGATATTGATCGGATGGTCAAAGATGCTGAAGCGCATGCTGAAGAAGATAAAAAGAAACGTGAACTGATTGAGGCGAAAAACAAAGCCGAAGCCGTTGTCCACGCGACTGAAAAAACTTTGAAAGAGTATGGCGATAAAGTGTCAGCGGCCGACAAGAGTGCTATTGAAACTGCTTTGCAAGAGTTGAAAGACGCGGCGCAGGGCGATGATTTAGACACGATTAACAATAAAACTGAAGCCGTGACCAATGCTTCTATGAAGTTGGGTGAGGCGATGTATAAGGCGCAACAAGAAGCCGCCGGTCAGGCCGGTGCGCAATCTGCGGGCGAACAGGCGCAAGCCGAACAACCCAAAGAAGATGTTGTTGATGCTGATTTTGAGGAAGTAAAAAAATAAGTGAGTAAAAAAGATTATTACGAGACGCTGGGCGTGGATCGTTCAGCGTCTCCCGACATGATAAAACGTGCATACAGGAGTAAGGTGAAGGCATGCCATCCTGACTTGCATCCTGGAGACTTGCAAGCCGAAGCGATGTTTAAAGAAGTGACTGAGGCTTACGAGGTTTTATCATCTGCGGACAAAAGAAGCGCTTATGATCATTACGGACACGCTGCCTTTGAACAAGGTGGCGCCGGTGGTTTTGGCGGCTTTCCTTTTGGTGATAATCTGTCGTCTGTTTTTGAAGAAGTTTTTAATGGTTTTATGGGGCAAAGAAGTTCCTATGGCTCTGACGCCGAGCGGTTGCGCGGAGAAGATATTCGCTATGATTTGACCATATCGTTACAGGAAGCCTTTGCCGGCGTGAAAAAAACGATTCCCGTATCGGCATTTAAGGCCTGTGAAGCCTGTGGCGGGGCCGGCGGCACGGATGTGATTTCTTGTCCAGTGTGTGGCGGGCGCGGACGTGTGCGTCGCCAGAACGGCTTTTTTATGATGGAAACGCCTTGTTCTGCGTGTGGCGGCACAGGTAAGACCGTCAAACATCCCTGTTCAGAGTGCCATAGCACCGGCCGTGTTAAGGTCACGAAAAAATTGGAAATCTCTATTCCTGCCGGTGTTGATACGGGCGTGCGTATGCGCTTGACGGGCGAAGGCAATGCAGGTCTGCATGGCGGTGCCTGTGGCGACCTGTATGTGTTTATCACGGTGGAAGATAACCCCTTGTTTGTGCGCGACGAGGCCAACTTGTTGTGCGAAGTGCCCGTGCCGATGACGGTGGCGGCGTTGGGTGGCACAATTCAAGTGCCAACTTTGGACGGGAAACCGCAAGAGGTCAAGTTGCCCGAGGGAACGCAAACCGGTTATGAAGTGAAATTAAACGGGCTGGGTATGCCCTTGATGAAAAGTGGCCGGCGCGGTGCGTTGTTTGTGCGCGTGATTGTGGAAACGCCGACACATCTGTCGGCCAAGCAAAAAGAATTGTTGCGCGCCTTTTCGGATGACAGCACGGCCGTCAATCCCAAAACACAAGGCTTTTTTGATAAAGTCAAAGCCTTTTTTGAATAAACAGGTTGCCGTTTTTCCCATAATCTGATATGATGCTGCCCAAAGAGAGGACAGTATGCGAGAGATTGTTTTTGATACGGAAACAACAGGTTTGAACCCTGCCGAAGGGGATAAAATTGTCGATATCGGTGCGATTGAATTGATAGATCGTATGCCGACGGGGCGACGCTTTCAACGCTATATCAACCCGTTGCGCTCACTCAGTGATGAGGTGGTTAAAATCCACGGTTTGACGGAAGAGTTTTTGTCGGACAAGCCGACTTTTGAAGAAATCTGCCATGACTTTTTGGACTTTATCGGCACAGATTCTATGTTGGTTGCGCATAACGCGCCCTTTGATATGAAGTTTTTAAACTATGAACTCAAACAGGCTGGTTGTGATGAGTTGGATATGAATCGTGCGATAGATACCGTTGTGTTGGCGCATAAAATGTTCCCCGGCTCGCGCGTCAATTTGGACGAATTGTGCCGGCGTTTTCACATTGACAACTCTAACCGCACCTTGCATGGCGCCTTGTTGGACGCCGAGTTGCTGGTTGAAGTTTATTTGGAATTGTTGGGTGGTCGTGAGCCTGATTTGTTGTTAAATAAGGCATTGCCGGAAGAAGATATGGACACGATTTATGCCGCAAAACAGGTGCGTCCGGCGCGCTTGTTTCCTGTGTCTGATGAAGAGAAAAAAGCACACGAAAGTTTCTTGGAAAAAATAACGGATCCACTATGGAAAAAGGAGGATACTGTATGAAAAAATGGTATCTTTTAGCGTTGTTGGCCGCCTTGCCGGCGCAAGCGCAAATGACGGACGTGCTCGGCTCTATGGCGGTCCAGGGAGCGATGACGCGCAGTTCTGCGCAATCAGTGTCGTCCGGCACTTCAAAAGCTGCAGCGATTTCCACATTACAAACACTGCAAATGATTATTTTGGATATTCGTTCTCAATATTGGGGCCAATATAAAGGGTTGTCGGAAAATCTGTCCGACAGCGGTTTGACGGGCACAGCACGCGCGACCGATAACGGACACGCATTTGAAATTACCTTGCCCAATGTGTCGGCTCAAGCCTGTCAATTTATTTTGTCAGGTCGGTTAGACGGATTAAAGCGCGGTAAGCTCAACGGCAAAAGTTTTTCGCCGCAAACGCCGCCGACCAAAGATTGCAAATCGCAAAATAAATTACAGTTGATTTTATCTTAAACGGGGCAGAACAAGGCGACAAACGACCCCTTGTTTTGCAGAACTGGTAATGGTAAAGGTGCCCTGATATTTATGGGCAATTTCCTGCGCAATGCTCAAGCCTAAACCGGTGCCGCTGATGTGGCTGTGTTCCGGCAGACGATAAAAGCGCTCGCCCAGTCGTTTCAAGTGTTTGCGGGCAATCAGGCCTTTGTTTTTCACCTCAAGCACAAAGGTGTAATTGGTCCCTTGCGTTAAAGTAATTTCCACAGGATTATTCGGCTCGCCGTATTTAATGGCGTTATCAATCAGATTTTCAAACAGATGTGAAATATCTAAGGTGACCGCCTTCATAAAAATGTGCGTATGCGGAATAGAAATCTGCAACGGCTTGCCCTCTTGTTTCGCGCGCAATTTGAGTTTTTGACAGATAGATAAAAGCACGCGGTTGATACTGACTTTTTGTGCTTTGCCGATGTGTTGTTCCACACGTGACAACGTTAAAAGGTCTTGGACAAGTTGCGTCATATAGGTAATTTGCCCATGCATCATATACAAAAACTTTTGTTGAGCCACCGGATCTTTTTGAGCGGTGCCACGCAAGGTTTCCACAAGGCCTAACAGCACAGACAGCGGTGTTTTTAATTCGTGGCTGGCGTTGATGAAAAAGGCGCGCTGCGTTTCTTCAAATTGTTTTAACGACGAGATATCGTGCAGCATGAGAACAAAACAAGCACCCGATTGTGTCGGCGCCGGCAACTTTTCCACAATGGCACGGAAGGTCAGTTTGTGTTTGTCGGTAAAGACAATGTCGCGCACCGGCTCTTTTTTTGAAGATAAATCTTGTAAGGCTTGTCGCAATTTGGGCGAGGGCACAACTTTCAAAACGGGCTTGCCAATCATGGTCAAAGAAAACAGCTGAAAAGCAGCCAAGTTTGCTTGCACAACTATTTTATTTTCGTCCAACATCAGCAAGGGAATCGGCAAATGCTCCAATGTCGCTGCGTCGGATAATGTTTGCGCTTCTAATTGTGAAGTTTTTTTGCTCCAGGCATTTTTAATTTCGTTGAAGGTTTGCACAATGCGCGACGCATCCGGCCGACGTTTGAAAAACGATAAAAACTCGGTGTCCTCTAGCCCTAGGGCTTCCTTGCGCAAATAGGTCAGAATACCGCCCATTTCTTTGGCGTAGTGGCGGGAGATAATAAAGGTAAAAATAAACGTAATACAAAAGACGATGATGGCCCACAACGGATGCAATTGCCCCGTAATCACAAAGATCAAAAAGGCGATGCTCAACGGCAGCATAATGGCCCAAATATGAGATCTTGTGCGGACAAGTTTTTGGCGGTGTTTACGTTTTTTTAGTGTTTTTTTCATAATATTTTGCTATAATCTAAAGTATCAACAGTATAGAAAGTTTTAGATAAAAAAGCAAAACAAATTATGAAGTCAAAAGAGTCCTCGCGCACGCCTATGATGGATCAGTATCTGGAAATTAAAAAGCAATATCCAGATTGCTTGGTGTTTTATCGCATGGGCGATTTTTACGAATTGTTTTACGAGGACGCTAAGACGGCCTCACGCGCGCTGGACATTACTTTGACAAAACGCGGCAAAAGCGAAGGCACGGATGTGCCGATGTGCGGCGTGCCTTTCCATGCGTATGAAAGTTACTTAGCCAAACTGGTTAAACAAGGGTTTAAGGTGGCCATTTGTGAGCAGATGGAAAATCCGGCTGATGCGAAAAAAAGAGGCTCGGCCGCATTGGTGCGTCGCGATGTGATTCGGGTGGTAACCGCCGGCACTTTGACGGAAGAAATGCTGTTGGACGCCAAAAAGAATAATTATTTGATTGCATGTGTGCTGATTGGCAACGATTTAGGCGTGTCGTGGGTTGATTTATCTACTGGCGATTTTATGGCCGCTTTGATTAAGCCCAATGATTTATTGAGTCTATTGTCCAGTTTGGAGTGTGCCGAATTGTTGGTGGGCGAATCTTTTGCCAAAGATATGCAGGCGCAACTTTATGATTACCGCCATAAAATGACGGTGTTGCCGGATGCGCGCTTTTCCTATACCAATGCGCTGGAGCGGTTAAAACAGACGTTTCATGTGGCGTCATTAGACGCATATGGCGACTTTTCGCGTGTGGAAGTTATGGCGGCCGGCGTAGCGTTAGATTATATTGCCTTGACACAAAAGGCCTCTTTCCCGCGTTTGAAAGCGCCGACACGCTTACAGGAAGAAGCCTGTATGCAGATTGATGCCGGCACGCGGCGTAGTTTGGAAATCTTTGATACGGGCAGCGGCTCATCCTTGTTGGCATGCATAGACAAGACAAAAACAGCGGCCGGCGGGCGCTTGTTGCGGCAGTATTTATCGCGGCCTTTGTGCTCGGTTGAAGCTATTAAACGTCGCCAGGATATGATCGCTTTTTTTGTGGATGCCGAAAAAACTCGCCTTGAGTGTGCCGAATTGTTAAAGCAAGTGCCCGATTTGGAACGCGCGTTAGGGCGCATTGCCTTGCGTCGCGGCGGGCCCAGAGATTTGGCGCAGATTCGGGATGGCCTGGCGCTGATACCGAAAATCAGAATCTTATTTAACGGAACCGCTTTTCCTGTGCAGTTAGATTGGGCTTTACAGCAGTTGGGCGATCACTCTTTACTGGTGGATACTTTGGAAAGAGCCTTGTTGCCTGATTTGCCACTGCTAGCGCGGGATGGCGGTTTTATTGCGCCCGGTTTCCGTCCGGCGCTCGATACTATTCGCACGCACAAAGATGATGCGCGACGCATTATTGCCCGCATGCAAGATAACTATGTCAAACAAACGGGTATTGCGACTCTGAAAATCACTTATAACAATTTGTTGGGCTATTTCATTGAAGTGCCGGCCAAACAGGCAAACAAGATGCTGACAGATGCGTCTTTGGGCTTTATTCATCGGCAAACATTGTTGAACAATGTGCGTTTTACGACGCAGGAACTGTCCGAGTTGGATAACGAATTGCGCGGGGCTCAAGATCACATTTTAGCGATGGAATTAGAGTTGTTTGAAGAGCTGTGCCAACAGGTGATGGACGCCTCAACCCCGATTACGCAAGCCGCGCAGGCACTGGCTTTGCTGGATGTCACATCTTCGTTGGCTGTGGTGGCGGTGCAACATAATTATTGTCGGCCGGTCGTGGATGATAGTTTGGCGTTTGATATCAAAGGTGGTCGCCATCCGGTCGTGGAACAGGCGTTGGAAAAGCAACATCAGGTTTTTTGCCCCAACGATTGCTGTTTGGGTGAGCCGGAAGGGCGCTTGTGGTTGCTGACCGGACCGAATATGGCCGGTAAAAGCACCTTCTTGCGACAAAATGCCTTGATCGCGATTTTGGCTCAAATCGGATCTTTTGTGCCGGCAGAGCAGGCTCATATCGGTCTGGTGGATAAAGTGTTTTCACGCGTAGGTGCGTCGGATGATTTGGCCCGCGGGCAATCGACTTTTATGGTGGAAATGGTGGAAACTGCAACGATTCTCAATCACGCCACCGAGCGTTCTTTGGTCATTTTAGATGAAATTGGACGCGGAACGGCGACTTTTGATGGCCTGTCATTAGCGTGGGCAGTGGTGGAATATCTGCATGATACCAATAAATCGCGCGCGCTGTTTGCAACGCATTATCATGAATTGACGGCCCTCAAAGACAGCCTCAATCAAGTGGCTTTATACACCATGCAAATTAAAGATTGGAACGGAGAGGTTGTCTTTTTGCACTCGGTTGGCAAGGGCGCTTTGGATAAATCTTACGGTATTCATGTGGCTAAATTGGCCGGTTTGCCGGAAGTGGTTTTGGATAGAGCAACGCACATTTTAGCACGCTTGGATGCCGAACGCACCAAAACGCCGGCCGTGGAAAAAACGCTGCCTCTGTTTTCGGCGGTCGTGGCACACAAACAACCCACGCCTTTGGAAAAGGAATTGTTGATTATCAATCCCGATCAAATGACGCCGAAAGATGCCTTGGATGAGTTGTATCGCCTGAAGGAATTGGCGTCTCACAAAGAATAAAATAAACACTGCCAACACAAACGGTTGGCAGATGTTTAAAAAATAGGAATAGAATCTGCGTTGCAGAATTAGCCTTGTGTGGCTTTTAAGCGCGGATTTTTCTTGTTGATAATTAAAGTTTTTCCGTGCCGTTTAATAATCTGGTTGTTTTTTGTATCCCGCTTGAACCAGGCGCGCAAAGAATTAATATGTTTCATTGTTCTGACCTTTCATATCTTTTGTGAAGGGAACTTTACAAGATTTTAACGCACTTGTCAAGAGGTTTTTGCAAATAACGCGACAACTTCCAAATGACGCGAGTAAATAAATTGGTCGACAGGCGCCACTTTTTCCAATCGATAGCCACCATTGACAAGGATGCGCGCATCGCGGGCAAAAGAGCCTAAATGACAAGAAATCATAATGACTTTAGCCACGCGACTGGGCGCCAGCGTTTGACATTGTGCCATAGCGCCGGCGCGTGCCGGATCCAACACAACCAGATCATATTTGCTCAGCTCATCGGTGGATAACGGGTCGCGAAACAGGTCGCGCACATAGGCGGTCGCTTGCTGACTTAAAGCCGCAATGGCCGGCGCATTAGAATCAAAGGCTTCCACTTGCAAGCCCATGTCTTGCAGGGGGCGTGTAAAGGTGCCTAATCCGCAGAACAGGTCGGCCGCATAATGAGAGCCTTTGGCCCATGCGGTCACTTGCTGTGTCAATAAACGCTCGCCTTCCTGTGAAGGTTGCATAAAACTTTTGGGCGCAAAGGGCAAATTGACGGCCTGATACATCGGCATATCGTTAAAGGTCAGGCGCGCTATGTTGTGTTGTTGGCAAAACGTGGTCAGCGCTTCGATTTGTTCTAAATGAGGCGTCATATCGGCGTCAATGGCAATATCTGCGCCGGCGTCTGTCCAGGTCGCAAAGACGCTGCCCGTCGCATGAAAAGGCGTAAGCAGGGCGCGCAAAGGCTCAATCAATTCGGCCAATGGCGGCAATAACACCGGACAATCGGTTACAGATACAATCGTGTGCGTCTTTAACGCATGAAAGCCGAACAGATTTTTGCGAAACGCAAAAGTGACACGGCGCCGCACATGTAAAGGCGTCGGCTTGACATCCTCTATGGGCGCGGACAGGGCTTTATGCGCCAAGGCTTCTTCTACCCACTTTTTCTTCATAGGCAGGTAATCGGCGCTTTGCGTATAAACACATCCGCCACAACGACCAAAGAAAGGACAATGTGTATTCGTCATGCTTTTACGCTAGCCTTTTTTGGACTTTTATGCAACTTTTTTCAATCTTTTTTATTGACCTATACGCAAAAAACGGGTAAAATCGCCCATACAAAAAAGGACAACAGACGATGACAGATGAAATACTCGATCAAAAGAAAGCGCGCTTGGAAAAATTAGCCGCTTTGGAAGAAAAAGGCATCAACGCCTATCCGCATGTTTATCGCCCGACATTTACGTCGCAGGCGCTCAATGAGCAATACAAAGATTTGCCGAACGATACCATGACGGAAGACAGCGTGCGCGTGGCCGGTCGTGTGCGGGCTATTCGCAATTCAGGTATGTTTATGGATATCTATGACGCCACCGGCAAAGTGCAAATCTTTTCTTCTTTGGAAAATCTGCCCGACAGTGAAAAAGAGATTTTAGCCCTGTTGGATTTAGGCGATATTATCGGTGTGGAAGGCACGGTGCGTCGCACAAAACGCGGCGAGTTGTCGGTTGCTACAACGCATTTGACCGTGCTGTCAAAGTCTTTACAACCGTTCCCCGATAAGTTCCACGGCCTGCAAGATACCGATACCAAATATCGTCAGCGTTATTTGGATATGATTGTCAATCAAGAGACGACACAAACATTGGTTTTGCGCAGCCGCATTATTTCAACTATTCGTCGTTACTTGGATGCGAAGGGCTTTTTAGAGGTGGAAACACCGATGTTGCACCCGATTATGGGTGGTGCGACAGCCAAGCCGTTTATCACGCACCACAATACGTTAGATATGGATTTGTATTTGCGTATTGCGCCGGAATTATATTTGAAGCGCTTGATTATCGGTGGTCTGCCCGCTATCTATGAAATAGGGCGTAATTTCAGAAATGAAGGTATGGACACCAGCCACAACCCCGAATTCACGATGATGGAGTTGTATTGGGTCTATAAAGATTATAACGATATGATGGATTTGTTCGAAAACTTAGTTCAAACGGTCGCTAAAGAGCTGTTGGGCACAACAACGGTGAAGTTAGGCGACAACGTGATTGAGCTGGGCGGACATTGGCCCCGCAAGCCGATGCTGACTTTGGTCCAGGAAGCGACCGGCGTCGATTTCTTGCAGTTTAAAGATGGCGAATCTGCAGCGCAAGAGGCGGAAAAATTGGGCGTGCATGTGGAAAAGAACGCGTCTTGGGGCAAAGTGGTCGAAACGGTGTTTGAAGAAAAATGCGAACAGAATCTGATACAGCCGATTTTTGTGATCGATCATCCGCAAGATATTTCTCCGCTGACCAAAACGCATAGATCTAACGCGCGGTTGGTGGAACGTTTTGAGCCCTTTATCAACGGGTGGGAAGTGGGTAATGCTTACTCGGAATTGACCAATCCGTTGGATCAAAAGGAAAGATTAGAAGCGCAAGTGCGCTTGCGTTCGGGTGGAGACGCCGAAGCCCAAATGATGGATGACGATTTCGTCACCGCTTTGGAATACGGTATGCCTCCGACGGGCGGTTTAGGTATGGGCATTGACAGATTGGTGATGATTTTGGCACAAACAACATCTATCCGTGATGTTATTGCCTTCCCAACAATGAGAAAGAAGTCTTAACAAAAGGAGAAAACTATGGAAAAGACATTTACAGAAAAAGCAAAAGCAACCGCGACAAAGACGTGGGCATATGTTAAACAATATCGCGATTTGAAGCAACAATTGTTGTCTTCTTGGGTCGTGCCTTTGATTAAACAAAAAATCGAAATCATTTACCCGATTGGTTTGATTGTCTTGGGCGTGTTCGCCTTAATCGCTTTATTTGAGTTCCCCAACATTCCGGCCTTGCTGTTCGGTTTGGTTAGCGTGTTGTTGTCCTTTATCGTGTTTAGAACTTTGTGCGAAATCGTGTCCGTTTGCCCGACAGAAGCCAAAAAATCTGTTCCGGCGGTGGCCGTGAAGGCGGAAAAGACAGAAAAGCCCGCCAAAAAGCCGGCGAAAAAGGCAAAACGCAAAGCCAAAAAGGCGAAGAAAGCAAAGAAAGCTTAAAAAGAAAATCCCCTCGTACAAGAGGGGATTTTTTTATGCGTTCATACGGTTGTTGATGGCGTCAATGGCGCAGCATATCGCGGACAAGCCGATGATGATATACACAATCGTCGGTAGCCAGCCGATACCGAAAGATAAGGCCTCAACTACGTTCCAATTGAACAAGCCGACCAAGCCCCAGTTAAAGCCGCCGATCACCGTCAGCCAAAAGCAAAGATGTTTCATAAGTCTCTCCTTATTTGTTGATAACACACATAAAGGAAGGGCGCTTGCAAGGGAAAATCAAGTCGCCTGACATACCTACCGATTATTTTTTTTTGCGCAACGCCCAAAACCCGCAGTGTTTAACCTGCGGGTTGTTTAAGCCTGTTGGATAGCTTTAGAACATATATTGGACTTGCACGCCTAAAATGCTGGAATGCGTATCTTTATATTTGGCTGTCGGCGCACCGCCCGGGACGGTGGCATCCGGCGTCGCTAAAGACGTCTTGGCCAACAAGAGCGCATAGGCCGCATCAAACTGCCAATTTTCCACAGCATAGGTCGCACCCACGCTCATCCACCGACGATCGCTGTCGGGAATACGATATGTGCGGCGATCCGGCTTGTGCGTCGGGCTTTCGTCAAAGGCGACACCACAACGGAACGTCCAGTTTTCATCATAATAATAATCTAAACCGGCCGCCAAGGTCCATGTGTTTTGATAATCGTAATAGGACTTTTTCTCGCCACCAGGGATCAGATCGCTGCGGATGCTGAAATCAGGGAAGGAAGACGTCCAGTGTGTCCAACGCGCTGTTCCCGATAAACCAAACTTTTGAATACGATGATAGGCCGAGAAAGTCACGGTTTCCGGTAAATCCGGATTGGCATGCACATCCGCGCTGGCATTAGCTGCAGGGATCATCGGGTGTGACATCTTGAAGGTGCCATTGGCGCGTTGAGCCGAGCGCAAACGATACGACACGCCGACGCGGGTATCTTTTGTGAATTCATACATCAAGCCCAAGGTGCCTGTTTGGCTCCAACCATGAACGTTAAAGCTGATATCCGCTTGCGGAAGAGGCGCCGCCACGGTGTATTTTTGTGTCATACGACCATAGATATAACGCAAAATCGCGCTGGCACCGATGGACAAGTGATCGTTCAGTTTATAGGCGGCCGACACATTGAAATCGACAATGTCCAATTTGGACAAGATAGCGCTTTCATTACCGAACCAATTGGCCTTGTATTTTGTTTTCAAGCCATAGGGCGCATAAATACCGGCACCAATCATCAAACGATCATTGACGTTGTATTGAGCAAAGCCGGCCGGCACAGGTTGCCAGAACTTCATGGTGGCTTTTTCGCCGGTCGCCAACTCATAGGCTTCCGATTTCACGCCAATCATGTTAAAGACTTGTTGCACGCCGGATCTTTGTTTCAAAGTCATACCGGCGGGGTTATACGCAATGGCTGAATAATCGTCCCCGACCACACCTAAACCGGCGTAGGAACGACCCAATCCCGTGACTGAATAGTCATTGAGTTGATAACTGGCGGCGTGGGCAACTGTCGTAGCAGAGCAAAAAGCCAACACTGCGGCCACTAATTTTTTGTATCTTTTCATGTATTCTTTCCTTTTTTGTTATTGAAAAAACATCTTATCCTATGACGAGTAAAACGAAAATGCAAGTCTTTTTGTCACAAAAGTGTCATATTTCTTGTGAAAACATATATTTTTCAGTAAGTTAGTTATTTTCTGCGGGCACGCTTTGTTCCAGTTTTTCCAGGCATGCTTCAATATCTTCAAAGGGCAGTTGCACGATTTCATGGATATCCCGATTCCACCACTGCACTTTGAGCAGGCGTTCTATGGTCTTGTTATCAAAGCGATAGCGAATAAGTTTCGCCGGCACACCGCCCACAATCGCATAAGGCGGCACATCTTTGGTGACCACCGCGCCGGCCGCAATAATCGCGCCATCTCCGACAGTCACACCGTCCATAATAATGACATTGGTGCCAATCCACACATCGTTGCCGATAACGCAAGGCTTATTCATACCATCAAAATGACGTCTTTGAAATGCGGGCAACGGCGAGAACAATTCCTGGTCTTCATAGTATTGAAAGGTGCTGGTGGAAAGCCAACCGGTCGGGTGCTGCGTTATGCCGATTTTCACATCGTTGGCAATTGAACAAAACTTGCCAATGCGTGTTTCTTTGCTGGCAATGCGCACGCGCGACCCAAAATAAGTATAATCGCCCATATGAAAGCGGACAAACTTTTTGTGCTTGCTGCGGCGTTTTAACGCTTGGCGAATATATTTAATCGGGTTCGTCATCACAATACTCCTCATAAATGTGTATTAAGAGTATAGCAAACGGTTGAGAAAAAATCTAGTGTTATTTCAATTAGAAGTCATATTGGACTTGCAGCGCAAAGATATTGACCTGCATATGATAAGACGCATCCAACATTGATGCCGAAGCATAGTTGTTCGTCGGGGCTTTCTTTAAGAACATATGCGTATAGGCCAAGTCAAACGTCATGTTGTTCCAACGATAACTGGCGCCCGCCGATAACCAATAACGGTCGTTATCGGGAATACGCGCTGTTCTGTATTTCGGCCCTTTAATCGGAGATTCGTCATAAGCCGCACCGATACGGAAGGTCAAATCTTCATTGTAATGGTAATCGCCGCCAAGGCTGACAAACCAGACATCACGCCACTTTTCCGGTGTAACGGACACGCCGCCCGGGAAGGTCGCACTGTAAATGTCCAAAGATTTAAAGCGGCTCCACATCACGCGCTCAACGGTAGCGGACACATCAAACTTCTCATTGATTCGATGATGAATAGAAAACAGAACGCTTTCCGGCAGGGTCAACTTCGCATGTGTGACATATTTGCCATTGACATAATACACACCCATCAGGCCGGCCGAATCAGAAATCTTGGTTGTGCCTTTTAAGTGATGGACAATTTTAGACCGATAGGACAAGCCAAAACGCGTGCTGTCCAAGGGCTGATACATCATACCCACCACATAACCGGGTTCCCAGTTTCTCGGCTCGTGGATTTCGGCTTGTCCGCCCAAGGGGAAGGGCCCGATGCTTGAGGGTAAATCATTAGACAAACGTACATCTAATCTTTCAAACAAAACAGAGCCGCCGACGCTGAATTGCTTGTTGACTTTGTAAGCCACAGACGGCGCAAAGTCGATGGTTTCCAATTTAGAAGTTAAAGCATGTGTATGTCCGAACCAATCATTGTTATATGTTGTGGACAGGCCAAACGGGGTATAAATACCCAAGCCGATGGTCCAATCCGGATTGAGGGCATATTGTGAAAAGACAGAGGGCAGAAAACTATATAAGCGGATGTTGCCTTCTTTCCCAGTATGTAATCCGCCGTTGGTAACCGAACCACGCACATTGGCACGAATCGTTACCAAAGAGCCGCTGACTTGTCCGCCGGTACCTTTTAATACCATACCGGCCGGGTTAAAGCCGATGGCCGAGTAATCGTCGCCGGCCACGCCGGAGCCCGCTAAAGCACGCCCTGTGTTTGTGGCACTGAACTCGTGCATTCTAAAGCCGCTGGCTAACACGGGCACAGCAGAAGAAAGTAAAAATAAAGCCGTATAAACTATCTTTTTCATACAATAAACCTTTTGTTTCATATACGATGGGCTTATTTATAAAGCGGATAAGTGCCAAAAACAATTGTTTTACACTTTTATGTAAAAATGTCACATTTGTGTCTTATTTCTTTTTTAAAAAAGGGCTTGATTTTTCAAAAGGGGCTTTTTATAATGACGGATGTTTAGCAATTTACCTATAAGGAGATTAAACTTATGACAAAGAAAACCAAAAAGAAAACAACCAAAGTTGCCAAGAAACCTGTGGTAAAGGCAGCTGCGGTATCTACCCCTAAAAAAGAAGCCTGCGCTTGCGGAAAAGAGTGCAAGTGCGGTCCTGATTGCAAATGTGGCAAAGGTTGCCGCTGCACCGCTGTGGTCGGCGCGATTGCCGCTGTTGCTTTGGTCTTGTCCATCGTTGCTTTGGTGCAAGTTCGCAAAGCCGATCCGGAAGAGTTCGTGAAAAAGAATCCGCAAGTGATTTTGGAAAGCGTGAACGCTTACGTTGAAAAACTTGAAAAACAACAAGCGGCTGAAGAAGCGGCCAATGCGCCGAAAGCCAATGATGTCAAAGATATCGTTGCCGCGATCACCAAAGACAAAACAAACCATGTTTTGGGCAACCCCAAAGGTTCTTTCGTGATGATTGAATTCTTTGATTACAACTGCGGTTACTGCAAACATATGAACAAAGCCATGGCGGATGCCATCAAGAGATCCGACAATATCCGTTGGATTTTGATTGACGCTCCGATTTTCGGTGAAAAGTCCGAAAGAATCGCGCGTTATGCGCATGCGGCTGCAAAACAAGGCAAATTTGCTGAGTTCCATGCGGAATTGGGCGCTGTGGCTCAACCGGATGAGGCCGCTTTGGAAGGTATCGGTAAGAAACTCGGCTTAAATGTCGAAAAATTGAAAAAAGATGCCAATTCAAAGGCTGCCAAAGACAAGATTGCCAAGAATCGTGAATATATCACACGCTTGAACTTGAGAGGTGTGCCGATGTTCATTATTGATGGCGAAGTGCAACAAGGCGCGTTTGGCGATGAACAAATGAACGCCTACATTGAAAAAGCGAACGCCAAAAAATAATTAAACGACGTTTTTTCACAAAAGCCCTTCTGAAAAGAGGGGCTTTTTTTATTGACTTTTTTGTAAAAATGAGTAAAAAATAACAGATACGATTCAACAGAAAGGACAGACGATGAGTTATTCCAAAAATACAGATGCTAAATGGCAAAAAAAGTGGGCGGAAACAGGCTTATACAAATACGATGAGCAAGCCAAAGGGGATAAACTGTATTGTTTGGAAATGTTCTCTTATCCTTCGGGCGCGAGTCTGCACTGCGGTCATTGGTATAACTTTGCGCCGATGGATACATGGACACGCTTTAAAAAGATGCAGGGTTACAATGTGTTCCATCCCATGGGCTTTGATGCCTTCGGTCTGCCGGCGGAAAATTACGCGATTAAAACAGGTATTCATCCCAAAGATTCCACTTTAAAAAACATAGACACCATGACAAAGCAGTTGATTGCCATGGGCGCGAACTACGATTGGAACTATTCACTCAATACCTGTGATGAAGAATATTATAAATGGACTCAATGGATCTTTGTCCAGTTGTATAAAAAAGGGTTGGCTTATCAAAAAGAAGCGCCGGTGAATTGGTGCCCCAGTTGCCAAACCGTGTTGGCTAACGAGCAAGTCAAAGACGGACATTGCGACCGTTGTGATTCGCTGGTTGTTCAAAAAAATATGAAACAATGGTTCTTCAAAATTACGGCCTATGCGGATGAATTGTTGGAGAAAATTGACGGTCTGAATTGGCCGGAAAAAACAAAAAAGATTCAAAAGAACTGGATCGGTAAGTCGCACGGTTCTTTGATTACTTTTGATATAGATAACGGAACGCAACTGAAGGCTTTTACGACGCGTGCCGATACTTTGTATGGCTTGTCCTATGTGGTGATTGCTCCGGAACATCCGGCGGTGGCGGGTTTAACTAAGCCTGAGTGCAAAGAGGCTGTTGAAAAATATGTGGCAGATGCAGCCAAAGTTAAAGAAATAGACCGTTTGTCCACGGAACGCGAGCGCACGGGGGTCTTTACCGGCTCTTATGCCACGAACCCTGTGGATGGGCGCAAAGTGCCTGTGTGGGTGGCTGATTATGTCATTGCCAGTTATGGAACGGGCTTTGTGATGGCGGTGCCGGCGCATGATGAACGCGACTATGACTTTGCAGTGCGCTATAAGTTGCCGATTACACGTGTGATTGTAGATAAGGACGGTAACGAACAGTCACTACCTTTCTGTGATCATGGCCGCTTGACCGACAGTCAAGAGTTTTCCGGCATGACGACCGAAGAGGCGATTCCGGCCATTGTGGCGAAGTTAGCCAAAGAAGGCAAGGGCGAATTGACGACGATGTATCGTCTGCGCGATTGGTTGATTTCTCGCCAACGTTATTGGGGTGCGCCGATTCCGATGATTCACTGCCCGCATTGTGGCGTGGTGCCGGTGCCCGAATCTGATTTACCCGTCAAGTTGCCGTATGATGTGGAGTTTAGACCCGATGGCGAATCTCCCTTAAAACGTTGTCCGGAGTTTATGAATGTGAAATGTCCGGTGTGTGGTGCCGACGCTCAGCGCGATCCGGACACCATGGATACTTTCGTTGATTCTTCTTGGTATTTCTTACGCTATCCGGATGCGCATAACGACAAAGAAGTCTTTAACAAAGACAAAATCGACCGTATGTGCCCGATTGACATGTATGTTGGTGGACAAGAGCATGCGACCATGCACTTGCTGTATGCGCGTTTCTTTACAAAAGCGTTGCGCGATATGGGCTATTTAGACTTTGACGAACCGTTTAATGCGCTGGTGCATCAAGGGATGATTTTAGGCCCTGACGGACAAAAGATGTCAAAATCTAAGGGCAATACCATCAATCCGGATATCTATGTGGATAAATATGGCGCCGACGCGGTGCGTTTGTTCTTTGAATTTGCTTTTTCTTATACCGATGGCGGTCCTTGGTCTGATTCCGGTATAGAGTCAATGGCGCGGTTTATCAAGCGTGTGGAATCTTTGTTTGAGAAAGAGAAAACACTGACAGATGCCGGCGCTGTCATGACGGAAAAAGAAAAGGAACTGGACTTTGTGCGCAACAGCACCATTAAAGCGGTCACACACGATTTGAATCTGATTCAATTCAATACATCGTTGGCGCGTATGATGGAATACTTAAATGCGCTGACAGGCTACATGAACGGGCCGGTCAATAAGGCGTTCTTGGATGAGTGCTTAAAGACCTATGTGGTCTTGCTCGCTCCGTTTGCGCCGCACTTGGCAGAAGAATTATGGGAAGCGATGGGGCAACCGTATTCCGTCTTTAATCAGCCGTGGCCCAGCGTCAATGCGCAGGCGTTAGTTAAAGATACGATTCAAATGGCTGTTCAAGTCAATGGCAAGGTGCGCGGACAACTGACGGCTTCGGTCAATGACAGCAAAGAACAGCTGATTGAAAAAGCGCTGCAGGTGGATACGGTGAAAAAGTTTATCGGCGATACGCCAGTGAAAAAGGCGATTGTCGTGCCAAATAAACTGGTTAGTCTGGTTGTTTAGCCAAACCTTCGGTCAATTCTGAACAGCTGACAGTGGCGGTGCCGACTTTGCCGACCACAATGCCGGCGGCAATGTTCGCTGCGGTAATGGCCTCTTTGAAGTCAGCACCGGCTGCGTAAGATAGACCCAGTGTCGCCAAAGAGGTATCTCCCGCACCGGACACATCAAACACTTCCTGCGTCGTTGTCGGCAGATACAAAACGCTTTTTTGTGCTTCTTTAGGAATATATAACATACCTTTGTCGGACAGGGTTACAACGCAGTTGTCAATTTGCAGTTGCGTGAGCAGTTTGCGCGCACAATCTTCTACATCTTGTAAAAAGGTTTCCGCTTGAACGGACAAGTGCCGCCCCGAGACCAATTCCAACTCTTTGCGGTTCGGCTTGATGAGTGTGGCGTGCGCATATTTTGTATAATCGGCGCCTTTCGGATCGACAAAAACAGGCACGTGGTGTTGCTGACACAGTTGAATAATGCGCGGCGTCAGGTCCTCAGACAAAACACCTTTGGCATAATCGGATAAAATAACCAAATTCGCTTGTGGCAGTTGCTGTAACAGCGCATCCATAATTTGCGTTTGCTCATCCACAGAGCAGGGCGCAACAACCTCTTTATCAAAGCGCATCAAGTGTTGATGATTGGAAATAAAACGCGTTTTCGTGGCGGTAGGAATCTGGGCAGATTTGATTAAAAAAGCATCCGCATGGCAAGTCGCTAAAGCCTGTTCCAAAATCTGACTTTCGGCATCAAGACCTACGCGTCCGATAAACGCCGCCTGACAACCCAAAGCGCACAAGTTCGCAATGACGTTGCCGGCACCGCCCAACATCTGTTTTTCCTGTTGGTATTGCAACACAGGCACAGGCGCTTCCGGCGAAATGCGATCCACATTACCGCGCACAAAAATATCTAACATAATGTCCCCGATACAGACAACGCGTGTGTTGGGGAAGTTTTTTACAAAATCATGCTTCATGGGATTCCTTTGCAAGTATAGGCTCAATGACCCGCCAAACAGTGTCGGGGGTAATATCTTCAATATTTTGAGCAATCAAATTGGTAATATTGTTGTGCTGAATAGCCGATTTTTCTGTGCGTTTGCAAAACAGCGTGACTGCTGGTGTCTGCACAAACGAGGCCATATGTTGCGGACCTGTATCGTTGCCCAAAACGACCAAAGCACGACGAGCAACCGCCGGTATGTCCGCCAGTTTGGTTTTGCCTAAAAAGGATTTGGCAAAGGGTGTTCCCTGACAAATGGCATTGACAATTTCTGTTTCGGCTTTGGTGCCTAAAACAACGCTTTCCACACCGAGCGTGCCAGCTTTTTTGGCGATCTCAACAAAATATTTTTCCGGCCAGCGTTTATACGGATGTCCGGCCGAACAGCCCGGCACCATTAAAATAAAACGCGCCGGCAATTGCGCTAAAACCTCGGGATTACCTTGGCAAAACGACAGATCAGGAAAGATATATTCCACGCGTGTCCAGGGCGTTTCGGTGGCTTTGCCCCAACTGAAAGCCCGTGTTTTATGCACATCTATCTGACAATTTTTGTAAGGAAAAACCCAGCAAAAATCTTTGCGGCTGACCAAGCGTAAAAAGGGCAAATATTTTTGGCGTGTGCGCCGCGATTGCTGTAGGTCATAAATAATGTCCCATTGCCCGTCCATCAGCACTTTTTTCAATACATGATACCACTCTTTGATCTGATAGTTGGGTCGATTATCCACCAACACATCTTTGAAAAGGCCTGTCTGTCGAGCCAAATCAACAAAAGGCGACATGGTCAGGCAATAGATATCATCGTCTTTGTGCAGGTCGGCCAGTTGCCGCATTGTGCCCAACGAGAGCACAAAATCGCCCAAAGCACCATGTTTGATAATCAGAATCTTTTTTGGCATACGACATCCTTTTAATTAACTGTGGGCTATCTTATCATGTCTGCTTTGATAAATCAAGCGCGTATCTTTTTTGTTGCGTCTTGTGCATTTTTCCTTTATGTTAAAAGGCATGAAGATTTCGGTTATTGTGCCCGTTTATAATGTTTTGCCACTGGTGTCCGGCTGCCTGGACAGCCTGCGCGCGCAAACTTGGCAAGATTTTGAGTGCGTGTGCGTGGATGACGGTTCGACAGACGGGTGCGCTGCTTTCTTAGATAAATATGTCAAAAAGGACAAGCGCTTTTCCGTCATACATCAAAAAAACGGCGGCTTGTCCGCTGCGCGCAACACAGGCTTAAAACACATCAAAGGCGATTATGTCTTTTTCTTGGACGGCGACGATTATCTGCATCCGCAAGCATTAGAAATGTTGTATGGCTTTGCAACACAACAAGCGGCCGATGTCGTGGCCTGTTCGTTTATAGAAACAAGCGCAACTTACCAGCAAACAACCTTTCCCAAATTAAAGGCTGCGAACTGGGCGCCTGTGCCGGTAAAAGACCCGTTGGCGACTTTTATGAAAAAGCGCACGATACGCACCGGCGCACCTTTGAAATTGTATAAAAAATCTGCGCTGTCCGGCTTGCGTTTTCAACATATGCACTATGAAGATGTGGTGTTTGCTTTTCAGTTATTTGCGCGCGCGCCGCGTGTCGTCGTTACCAAAGCGCCTTTATATTATTACTATGCCAACCCCGAATCCATTATGCGCGGCAGTTTTGATGAAAAGAAGTTGGGCAGTTATCTCAAGTTATTTGAAATTATTAACGACGAGCGTTTGAAACTGCCGATGCCATGGCGCAAGCAAGCGCAAGTTTATGTCATCAATCAGCGCTTGAAAATGTGCTTTAACCGCATTGCTAAAAAGCAAAAAGATCCGAAGATTCAAGAGCAGTTGTTAAAAAAATTACAACAGGTTTTGCCTGATTTAAGGGCGCGAGATGTGATTTCTTATCAAGGTTTAGGCGTCAAACATATTTGCCTATTGTGGATGTTGCTGCATCGTGTTAAAATGAGCACAACGATTCGATTTTTACACTTTATGTATTGAGAGGACATATGAAAGTATCATTGAAAAAAATAGGCCGCTTTGTGATTTCTCACAGTATGTGGATTGTCTTTGCGTGTATCGTGATTTACATAGCGACGCACTCTTTGCGCATAGCGCGCTTGCTGCAAAATGGCGAGTTTAATTGGTCGGATATCAATGCCGATGCCGTTATGGAAGCGGTGGTCTTCTTCCTGATTATTTTACAGGGCTTTAAGTGGCTGCAAAACTTCTTGAAAAATACCGCGTTGGCAAAATCGTCCCTGGACAAAGGCGTGCGCTATTCCATTATTATGCTGTTGCACTATTTGGGCTGGATCATCGCCACATGGGGCGGCTTGTCCATCCTAGGAGTCGATATGGGTCAGTTAGCCATCTTTGTTGGTGCGTTATCTGTTGGTATCGGTTTCGGCTTACAGAACATTGTGAATAACTTTATTTCCGGTGTTGTGATTTTGTGCGAGCGGCCTATCAAGGCGGGCGACTGGATTATCATCAACGGTAATGAAGGTATCGTCAAAGATATCAAGATTCGCTCCACAGAACTGCAATGCTTTGATGGCACAATGGTGCTGATTCCGAACGCCGATGTGTTGTCGGCCGAGTTGGTCAATGTGACGCGCAAGGGCAAAACCGGTCGTTGTATCGTCAATGTGGGCGTGTCCTATAACTCGGATATTCATTTGGTGCGCAAAATCTTGATAGATGTGGCCAAAGCCCATCCGCATGTGGTCAAAGATCCTGAGCCGTTTGTGTTGCTGACCGAATTTGGCGACAGCAGCATCAACTTTGAATTGCGCTGTGTCGTGGATGATGTGATGAGCCGGTTGGGCGTGCGCAGTGAGTTGATGTTCGCTATCCATGATGCCTTTGACAAGAAAGGCGTGGAGATTCCTTTCCCGCAAGTCGTTGTGCATAAGGGCGAACAAAAGGCTTGACAAGGTCAGCGTAAGGCCTATACTACATACGTATTTATTTTTTTAATGCTTTAACTTAAAGGAGAATTACCATGAAAAAAGCAGCAGCATTATTATTAGCGACAGCCTTGCTCGGCGGATGCGTTTTCGTTCCGGGTGATGCGGGTTTTGCCGCGTTCAACACGACAAAACGTTCCGGCTATGCCATGGAAAATGTCGGTAAGGCTACCCGCGTGGGTCGTGCTTGCGCCAAAAACATTTTGGGCTTAGTCGGCTCGGGCGATTCCTCGATCGATACAGCCAAAAAGAACGGCGGTATCACAAAGGTGTTGTCTGTTGATTACGATATCGAAACCTATCTGTTGTTCGGCACGGTTTGCACAGTTGTTTCTGGACAATAATCAAGCTTTGAACACAAAAAAATCCCCCACAGAAATGTGAGGGATTTTTTTATGACTTTAAGATATTATTTATTGCAGGGGGAAATCCACTCTGTAATGGAAATAACACCAAATAAATAGTCGTTTTCACAGACTTTTTGTCCACCCACGGTACCCCGTGTGCCCATGCAGGCTGTCAAAGATAACAAGGCTGTTAAAGCCAAAGCAATACATAATTTTTTCATAATAATCTCCTTAAATTAAAATGGCCTGTTCGCCATCACGCCTACCATTATATGCGCAACCGGTTGCAAATGGCAACAAGATTTTTTTATTGACAAAAGCAAATAGAAGAGTATAATAAGGCTCAACTTGTCGCGGGGTGGAGCAGTCTGGTAGCTCGTCAGGCTCATAACCTGAAGGTCGCGAGGTTCAAATCCCGCCCCCGCAACCAATAATAAAAACCGGTCGTTAGGCCGGTTTTTTTATTGGTATAGGGTGGGTGAATAAACCTCGTGGTTCGGCCGGAGCGTTAAGCGCAGGCAACGCCGTCAGGCGGCCCTTTAGGGTGAGGGGCTTTGCCCCGAATAAATCCCGCCCCCTAAACTTTGCAAAAATGCATGCCTAACGTCCTGTTTCGAACTCTTGACGATGATTTTGCTCAGGACGTCGACATCCCAAATTGTTTTTGGTTATTTTTACTTGCTTTCTGTTTGGTAATAATTTACTATGATAAATAGTAGTTTATAAGCTTATAAACGCGAGAAGGGATTGTTTTGACTAATCTACAGGATGCAATGTTAAAGGTTGTAGAATCATCGGATGGAATAAAAGCATCCGAGATAGCCAGCCTTTTAAAAGTTGATCGGAAGCGGGTTAATTCTATTTTATATGGACAACTGAGAACTAAATGAAAGATTTATTCGGCAATAATACAACAGAGATAAATTTTAATACCCCCTTTTATACATCCCATTTAATCACATATATAGGCAACAAAAGGGCGTTATTACGATTTTTAAATGTAGGGTTTGAACTGGTAAAAGAAAAAATTGGTGAAGAAAAAATCTTTGCCCTAGACGGATTCGCCGGCAGTGGTGTTGTTTCAAGATTATTAAAAGAACATTGCTCGATTTTGCATTCAAACGATATAGAAAATTATTCTAATATTATAAACACATGTTATCTTTCAAACAAAAGTCAGATTGACTTCAAATACATTAAAGAAACGATAGATTACTTAAATAATTTGAAAGATGGTGATTTGCATGAGGGATTTATAACCAAAAATTACGCTCCGAAGGATGATGATAATATACGAGCGGGGGAGCGGGTATTTTATACTCATAAGAACGCCATGCTGATTGACACAATGAAGAAGTTTATATTTACGGAAATTCCTACCGATAAAATCCCATATATTTTAAGTCCTTTGTTGATTCAGGCGTCAATTCATACCAACACATCAGGTGTATTCAAAGGATTTCATAAAAAAGACGGAATAGGACATTTCGGGGGAAGTGGTGAAAATTGTTTGACGCGGATAAAAGGCAAAATCAACCTAGAATATCCTATTTTTAGTGAAAAAGAGTGCAAGGTTAAGGTATTTAGAGATGATACCAACAATCTTATTAAAGACCCAGAATGCCAAGGATATGATCTAGTGTATTATGACCCACCATACAATCAACATCCTTATGGGTCGAATTACTTTATGTTAAACATCATAGCCAATCCAAAAGACGAAACAGAAATCCAGGACGGTGTAAGCGGTATATCGGTTGATTGGTATAAGTCAGCATATAATAAACGCGACCTAGCGATACAAGCATTAGATGACCTAATTAAAAATACCAATTCAAAGTATATTTTAATGTCATATAACAACGAAGGCATTATACCATTTGACATTTTTAGGGAAACATTAGAAAAATATGGTAAGGTTTCATTATTAGACAAAGATTATTCAACATATAAAGGGTGTAGAAATCTTTGTGATAGAAGCAAGCAAGTAAAAGAGTTATTATGGATTGTTGAGAAAGGATAAGCAATGAGTGATAGCGATTTATTGAGAAAAACAAGATATCATACCATTATTAACCATATTTCCAAAGGGCAAGAAAAGGAAGTCATAACAGCCCTACGAAATGTTGAAAAAATGGTAATGGCAAAGTTTCCCAAAATAAAATTAGCACATCAAAAAACATTGACCTTACGATTTGTGGTAGAACATTTAAGAAAATCCTTTCCAGATGTAGAATTTTACTATAAGTTTGACAATTCCTTTATGTCGCCTGACGGGGGATTTTTGAGCATGATAGATGATGAAGGACAGATATATCCTATTTTAATTCCAGAAGTTAAAAATCAAGGCACAAATGACAAAAGAGTACAAGAAGGACTGGGAAAACAAGCAAAAGGGAACGCAATAGAAAGATTGGGGAAAAATGTCATTGGATTGCGGACTTACTTTTTGACGGAAAATATATTTCCCTTTGTGTGTTTTGGTTACGGTTGCGATTTTGCTGAGGATTCTTCAATACTCGATAGGGTAATTACCATAGCAATGTTCGGTAGATTAAATAAAACATACCTACACAATCAACCGCCTTTTAATCGAGGAAGTTTTTATTTTAGGCGTGAAAAATGGACGGTAGACGAAATGGCAAAGATAATGTATGATATCTGTGAAAAAAGTATATTTTACTATTATTCCAAATATGGCGAGAGGAAATTTAATAGAGATTTGTTGTGATTTTCCTGTAGCGTGTCGCAGAAATGTTTTAATTTATTCGCAAATATAAGGTAGTGTTCATAATCGTTGGCTCGTGATTCGCCTACACAGCTCAACCAATAAATAAAAACCGGTCGTTAGGCCGGTTTTTTTTATGCTTTGATTTTTAAGGCTCTTTCGGTTATAAAAGAAATATGCTGATGTTGGGTTATATTTTTACCATTTTAAATTATGCGTGTTATTGCCTCAGTCGCTTTATGAAGAATAAGGCTGCCATTTTAGCGCTCGATCTAATTGCCAAAATCTTTACGGTCATCGGCCTGTATTGCTTTAATTCTTTGAGTGGCGCGTATGTGTTTATCGCGGTGTTTTTTATGCTGATTGTCGCCAATATCAAAGAGAGATTACATAAACAATGGCTGTGGGGCTGGGTGTTTTTCCAAAGCATTTACCTGGTGATTTTATACACAACCTATGTGGGCTTGTCCTCGCTGTTGGTGATTTTAACGACCTCGATTACCCTGTTTTGCGTGTGGTTTTTGCCGCCACAGCAAATGCGCCTGATTGGCGGGTGGAACTGTTTGACGTATTTGGCCTATCAAATCAGCATTAAAAATTGGGCCGGCCTGTTAGAGATTTTCTCTTTTGCCAGCAATTTTTGGGCCTATTTCAAATACAGACGTTAGGCCTTTTTGCCTTTGAACAGACGCGTGCTATAGCGAATCATACACAGTGCCGGCACCATTAAAACGCCTGTAAAGGTAAAATAGGCGACCCATCCCATCTGTGCGGCAAGCCATCCGCTTGTCGTTCCCAGCAGCGTCAAAGGCACCATAGTCAAAGCGTTTAAGAAGGCGTACTGCGTTGCGGAGAATTGACGTGAGCACAGCGTAGATAAAAAGACCGCCCAAATGGCTGTCCCCATACCGCCGACGATATTGTCAAACACGATAATAGCCAAGAACCAGGGGATGCTCGGCCCGATGGCCGCCAAGCCGGCAAAGGCAAGGCTGGTCAAAATCTCTATGCCACCTAACCAAAACAGCAATGGCCGAAACTTGACTTTTTGTAACACAAAGCCGCCGCAGAACACACCTATGGTCGTAATGATAGAGCCGAAAGTGGCGGACACAAGGGCAATCTGATTTTTGGTAAAACCGACATCGTAATAAAACGGATAGGCCATTTTGCCCAACATCCCGTTACACAACTTATATAGCACAATAAAACCGCACAACAGCAACAGCGGTTGGCGCGCGTAAAAGTCTTTGAACGGGCGAACAACCATTGTGTCAAAATTCGCCGGCACGGAGGCTTGCTTGCCTTCACGAATAAAGGGCACAGACAGCGTGCCGACCAGAATAATCAGCGTCGCGATTTTATACACCAACGACCACGACAGCACGCCCGATAGCGCAATCATACCGGCCGTGGCGGCAAAATAACCCAAACGGTTGCCGAAATTAAACAGCACCGTTCCATTCGTTAAATCATCCCCTTTGAGCGTGTCAATACGTAATCCGTCAACCGTCATACCTTGACTGGCGCCGCAAAAGCCGACCCACAGGGCGCAGAAAAATAAACACATCACATCTTGATTAGGGGTAAGGGTGGACATACATAACAAGCCTAAAATCACGCCCAGTTGCCATACCAGGCACCACATTTTTTTACGTCCGAACCGGTTGGCAAGGGGCAGGTTGATTCTATCCACAAATGGTGCCCATAAAAATGTCAGGCAATAAGGCAAAGTGACCGCCGCGAACACGCCGACTGCTTCTAAATTGAGGCCGCTTTGTGTCGCCCACAACATCAACAGGCCCCCGATTAAATTGATAGGCGCTTGCGTGGAAATGCCCAATCCTAAAAAGGGTAATGTTTTCTTGTTGATCATATTAAACTTCATGGGCGCCTCTCATCCATAGTTATGTCTCACGGCCCATTATACCGATTTATCGCATGATGTATAGTGATTTTATTTATGAATTATTTTTAAATATTTCGGAGGAATTACGCCATCTTTCATGACCAACAAATAAAAGGGCAGGAACGCAAAACGTCGTCCGCTTTCATCGTCGCAAACGGAATAATCCACGGGGTCGGTGGAAATATCGGCTAAAGTAATTTTGACGAAGCCGTCTTGTTTTCGGTTGTCTATCTCATGCAACAGTTGTTCTTCCTCTTTTTTATTTTGTGGCACCCGCAGGGGCGGATTGTAATAAACTGCCTCTATTAAACCGGCTTTGTGCAAGGCGGTTACATCAATTTCCAATAAATCGTTTTCATCAATAAATTCTTTCAATCGCAGGCATTTAGGATGCCACTTTAAAGGTTCTTTTAAAACGCGCACACCGCGGCTGTAGCCAGGAAAGAATCCGTCCATCCATTGTGCAATGGTGGCCTGTGTATGGCAACCGGAACGCTTGATATAATAATCTAAATTAACTCGTGGGCTTTTGGCAAAAGAAAAAAGCCCGGTTTCTGTGGCGCGACTACCTTTAGGGACATAGTGATAAAGTTTCATGCGTGATTTCCTTTATCTGGTATTATGCGCTTCTTGCTCGCCATATGTCAAGTTCTGTTTGACAAAAGTCGGGAAATAGGCTAATTTTTCTTATGACAAGGAGGATGGGGATGTCCCAAAAAGCGGATGCTTTTCGCAAAATACAAAACGTATTAAACGCTGTTGCGGATTTTGACGTTTTTCTCAATCGAGTGTTGCACAATTGTGCGGGGCGAGATTGGACATACGGACAATTTTTGTATAACTATCTTTACGAGGAAATACAAGCAACTTTAGATAACTTAAAGGCAAGAAAAGGCGCTTATACCCCGGCAGAACGCGCGTTGGCCGGTAAATTTTTCTTGGTCAAAGATGCCATCAGACTGGGCTATGAAAAAGATCAAAAAGTGGATGTTTTTGATGATAGAAATAAGCAGGCATTTTATGAAAGGTTATTGAATCCGGGGCAATATTCAGTAAGGGGCAATCCGTCCTATTGGCCGGCGGCCGGTCGGGTTAGATTTTTGGTGGTGGAACATTTGTTGAAAACCCAATTGGGCTTGTCAGATGCGCAAGTGCGCCAACTCGTTCAACATTGCGTTGACAAAAGAAATCAAAGTCCTAAACGCCTGCCGAATAAATTGGTGACGTGTTCAAGTCGTCCTGTGGATAAGACGATTGCTGCATTCATATGCAATGTGGACACCTTGGAACAAGAGCAAAAACAAACTTTTATGACGGATGGGGAAGACAAAGAATCGTTTTTTCCTGCCGGTCTTCCGATTAAGGGAGAAAATGCGTGCTTATGGCCTCGGACAAACAAGGCACGGTTGTTCGCCTTTAATTATGCAGGGCAAACGGTCAAGGAAGCAATTCAATCTTTTGAAAAAGCCAATAAACCGACATACAAATATACAGTTGATAGGCGTAAAATAAAAAAACTGCGTGCGGTCGTTCCTCTGTGGGGTGGAAAGCCGTATGAATACGTCAGTCCGTTTGATCTTTCTTACACGGACTGCGAAGAAATTTCCCTGCAAGACTTGGGCCAAAAATATCACAAAAAGATTTATCTTATCAACAATGCAAGCGCGTGGGAGCAAGTTTGTGGTAATCCTCATTTAACAGAACAAGAAGCAGAAGAGAGACTGCAAAATCTGACAAAAGAGGGTAAGGCTATCGATTATTTTGCATGGAAGCCCCATCCGATAAGAAAACTCCGACACAATGCATCAAAAGGACAACATAAGAGGATTCGTTAGAGAAACAAGGAAAAGCACATGACAATGTGGATTATTATTTTGTGGGTGTCTATGGCGATTGTCGCAGCGGCGATAGCCTATGTGTCCTCGCGCGTGGCGCTGATGTTGCCAACCGATTGGCTCGGTCAATGGGGCTTTATGAAGCGCGTGTTGATTTGCTTGGGAGCCGTGTTGTTGGCCGGTGGTCTTATTTCCGCGTGTTTAGATGTCGTCAATGCCATGGTCTGCGTGTTGTATTTAGCTTTGATTTGGGGCGCGACTGACTTTGTTTTTTATCTGTTAAATAAAGCCTTTGATATTTCTGTAGCCTATCCGTATATCGGTATGGTGGCGATAGGTCTTACGCTCGCTGCCTTGTCTGTCGGGTGGTATCTGAACCATCAGGCGTGGGTGACGCATTACACTTTAATCACGGACAAGGAAGTGCCGCCATTAAAAATTGCGATGTTCGCCGATGTGCATTTAGGCACGACTTTTCACGCTGATGGTTTTGCCAAAAGATTGAAAAAGCTACAGGCGCAAAAACCGGATATTGTTTTTGTGGTCGGCGATTATGTAGATGATAATACGCGTCGAGAAGATATGGTAAAGGGCACACAGGCGCTGGGACAACTTAAAACAAAATATGGTGTTTATTTCGTGATGGGCAATCACGATAAAGGCTATTTCCACAGCGCACAGCGTGGTTTTACAAAACAAGATTTAATTGACACCCTGGAAAAGGCCGGCGTGATTGTCTTGCAAGATGAAAAAGTCCTGGTCGATGACGCGTTTTATATCATCGGTCGGCAAGACGCCTCGGTGCAACAGGAAGGGCGCGGACACCGCTTGTCCATGGATGACCTGACGCAAGATTTGGATAAAAATAAATATAGCATTGTGCTGGATCATCAGCCTGCCGACTTTGAAAATCAACAAGGGCGTGCCGATTTAGTGTTGTCCGGTCACACGCATGGCGGGCAACTTTTCCCGTTTAATTGGGTGGGTCGATGGATAGGCGCGAACGATTCTATTTACGGCCATACGCGGCGGAAAAATACAGATTTTATCGTCACTTCCGGCCTGTCGTCGTGGGCTATTCAGTTTAAAACGGGCACCAAGTCCGAATTCGTCGTGATAGATATTTTGCCCGCAGCCCAAAAATAAAGATAAAAAAGTCTTGTGCTTTTTGCTAAATAAGCTATACTCATTTTCGTAAAACAATAACTCAATAGGAGATACATATGAAAGAACGTTTTATGAAAGCAGCGGCCTTGTGGTCGAGTAAAAAAAGATTGTGGGTGTATTTGGCGGTATGTGTCGTAGCGTGGCTCGGCAACATCGCGTTGGTGAAATTACCCGCACAGTTAGAAGAAGCCGGTTGGGAGCCGCCCATTATGCAGTGCGCTTTGGCCGGATTGGCTTTGTTATTTGTGGCCCGTTGGGTCTCTTCCTGGATTTTGCAAGCACAAAAAGCCCCCTATTTAGCGCGTTTCTTGCGCGTTTGCTCGGTGGCGATGGTGTTAATCGTGGCCTGTTTATGGGTGTTGGGTAAAATGCCCACTTTCCTCGCCTTCTTGGGTGCCGGTTCTCCTATTGCCTTAGGTGCGTTGTGGATGTTCGCTGCGTGCTTGGTTTATTTGCTGTTGCCGTATGTGGAGCTCGTCGGGTTCTTCGGTTGGCAAAAGAAAGTGGAACGTATGACGGTGTGCTCCGTTTGCTCAAAGATTATGTGGGTGTGCCTGATGGCCGTGTTGTCTGTTGTCATCTGGACCGCCATTGGCATGGCTGCTGCGCCGGAAATTATGGCCTCTGAAGCCGGCCTGGTGGAGCAAGATGTGTTGGCGTTGCAGGCTGTCTCCTTCATTGTTTTGTTCTTCCTGGTGCCATTGCAATTGATTGTGGCTGCCTGGATTCGTCCGACATGGAAAGCCAGCGTGTTGGTGCTTGTTGCCGATATCGTGTTGGCCGTGGTTTGGTCGCATTGGCCGACGATGTATTACGGTGTTCCGATGGCGGTTTATGCAGCGATTTTAATCGGTTGCTTGTTGCCGGCACCTCGTTGTTGTCGCTGTAAGGCGGTGGCTGTTGTTCCGCCGAAACCGGTTGCGGTTGTTACCGAACATCCAGTGGTGGCTCTTGCCCCTGCGCCTGTGGCGCGTCGTGGTCGCCCTGCGAAAGGTGCGCAATCTGTGACAGCACAGAAAGCCAAGACCGTTAAGGGCAAACGCGGTCGTCCGGCTAAAAAGAAAACAGCCGTGAAAAAGCCGGCTAAAAAAGCCGCGAAAAAGGCGAAGAAAGCCTAAGAGTTATTGTTAGCACAAAAATCTCCAATTTGTTTTAACGCAAGTTGGAGATTTTTTTTATCAAAACATTAAAGTGGCACGCAGTGATGTGACGGTCGCGGTTTTGCTTTTGCGGTTGTTGCCCGGGTTGATATAAAATTGCACATCCGGCGTAATGGTCAGATACGAAGAAATGCCCCATGCCCAATAACTTTCCAACACGGTTTCAAATGAACGCGCGCCGGTCGGATTAGCGCTCTTATTGATTTTATTGAGCGCCGCGGCTAACCCGATTTGATCCAACTCATTGCGACCTAAAGGGTCATTAAGCACAGAGCCGATAACATAAGATTGCCGGATGCCCTCGGTTGATTTTTGCGTTCCGTTGATACGCCCAAACACCGCTATTTTTTCCGATATAAATTGCTGCATATTCAAACTCCATCCGAAACTTTCTTCCGGCTGAGCGGCGACGCTGGGTTGATGATAAATCAAGATACCATATTGTCCGGCGCGCCCCATAATTTGCGGGGTTAAAGTGGCGCTGGCAAACGAGGTGAATTTGCCTTTGGATAACTTGTGCGTGCTGATGGTGTCGCCGGATACATTAGACGCGTCTTGTCCGCCGACCGTGATATTCCACAAAGCGTTAGGCGCAAAAGTTACCGCCGCACCCAAACTGGCGACCGGATAAGCGGAAGAGCCGTTTTGACTTAACGCATAGTTGAGGAAATTGACTTGCTGGTTGCTATCATAATCTGTGCCATCAAAATTATACAAAGGAAATTGCCCGACCATAACGGAAAACGCTTTGGCCTTGCCGGGCAGTTGATGCGTGTAACTCAATTGGTCAAAATTATTCGTCAAGCCGGTATAGTCATTGACCGAGGACACAACGCCTAAACGATCAGACAATTCTGTGCCGGTCATGCCCGAATAACGCACCGCGGTATAGGCGACTTGAAGCGATCCACTGCCCAAGGCGTTGGAAAAAATATCCCAGTTAGCCGATCCGTAATATTGCGTCTGCCAAGGCGTTCCCTTACCGTTGGGCGCGCCTCGCTGGCCTAAAAAGGAAATATCCAGCGAATAACTCAAGCCGATTTTATCTTGTAAATCTTGTTTGAATTGTTGATAAAAATCCGCTTTGGCCTGCTCAGAACACAAAGCATACAGGATCAACAAACACAGCATTTTTTTCATCATATCTCCTTATAAAGCAATCATGTGATGTGTACAGGCATATAACGCAAAGCCGGCAACGATAAAAATTGTCCATGCTAAATAGCATTCGTGTTTTGTCAGCACAGGGCCTTTGACGCCTTGTTCTTTGCGTGCCCACACATAAACGGGATAGCCGGCCGCAATCAAAATGACCGCCATCAGCAAATAACTTAAACCGGCTGCATAAATCAGCCACAGGGCATAAATAGCACCTAACAGGCCGGTTACTAAAGCCTCGCGCTTCCTATCCTTGCCCGTTTTACACAATTTCCACAAATACAGGCAGGACGTTAAATACGCCGGCAACACCATCACACCTGTAATCGACAACATTGTGTTCCAAGCGTTATGCGCAAAATACACAAGCAACATCGCTAACTGCATCAAAAAACTGGTGGTCCATAAAGACACATAGGGCGTTTGCTTGTCATTTTCCTTGGCAAAACATTTCGGGAAAGTGCCGTTTTTCGCCATAGCGTAAGGCATCTCCGCAACAATCATTGTCCACGATAACCAACTGGCTAAAATAGCAATAATGAGCCCGATATTCATCAGCCACGCGCCCCAATTGCCGACGATATCTTGCAAAATGCCGGCGGTGGAAGGGTTGGCAATGGTGGCCAGTTTGCCTTGTCCCATGTAGCCGAAAGGCAACAGCGAGAGCAAAATATAAATGACTAAACAGCCGAGAAAGCCAAGCAAAGTGGCCTTGCCGACCGCCGATTGAGAGCGTGCGCGGGCGGACAAAACTACTGCGCCTTCTATGCCGATAAATGCCCACAATGTCACCAACATAGTGCTTTTAATTTGATCCGGCAAAGAGCCGATTTTTGAAAACTGTCCCCAATAGTTATAGCCGAATTGGTGCGCTTGAAACACATAACCTAAAATGCCGATAAAAATCAGCAACGGCACAATTTTTGTGATGGTGGCGATTAGGTTGATTTTGGCTGCCTGCCTGACACCGCGCAGCACAAGAAAATTAAAAAACCAAATCAAAACCGAGCCACCGATAACGGACGCTAAATTATTGCCGCCTTCAAAAACACCGGGAAAAAAATAATTCAAAGCATCCATGGTAATGACCGCATAACCGACATTACCGCAAATCTGACAGAGCCAATAACTCCACCCGATATTAAAACCCATATAGGAGCCAAAACCACTGCGCGCATACATATAAATGCCCGAAGTTAAATTAGGCTTTTCGGCTGCTAAAATACGAAAAGTATTGGCGATAAAATACATCCCGATTCCGGTAATTATCCACGCGATGAGCACCGCGCCGGCCGCGGCAGATTGCGCCATATTTTGCGGCAGTGAAAAGATACCGCCGCCAATCATAGAACTGACGACAATGGCGGCCAAACCGAGTGTGCCTAATTTTGTATTTGTCATGTTTTGACTCCTATTTTTCATCCTTAGCCTTTTTTGATTTCAACGACAGGGGCAGTTTCAAAGTTCAAGAAACCTAACGCTGTCAATGAATAACCGAAAGGCTGTGTGATATTGACAAAGTTGTGATAAAACTGAAAATCACTGTGTTGCACGACATCGCGCAAAGCCAACTCATGATTGAGTGATTTTGTCAGCCACAATTCACAATGTGCTTTTGCAATATCATCGTTGATATAGGTGTCAAAAAACTCCACATATTCTGCCGCCCAACCACCGATAAAGTGGTCGTGTTTATCCTTGCCCCACACAATGCCGACGCCGGTGGCAATCGCTTTATGTTCTTCCTGTCGCGCGCCCGTGCCGGCCATAATCACTTCCAAAACAGCCCCGTGTTTAAAGTGTTGCGCGACCTGATCTACCGGCACAATATTGCCAAAAAGTTCCGGCGGCAAAACCGAGGTATACGGGACAATATTAAAGTCCTGTATCT